>NZ_JBFUPN010000024.1:0-128478 GCF_041355315.1 Mucilaginibacter sp. RCC_168 | reverse complement strand
CGTCTTGATACCTCTGCCATCGGATCAATTGAAGTAAAACGCCCAATTACAGGGTCGTAGAAACGTGCACCGTAATCTCAAGGTGTATTTCGTACCTACAAAGGCGCAAAAGCACCGTAAGCGCATTGTTTGGCCGGGTTGAAAATCGTTCTGTAAAAATAACTATTAGTTAAATTTAAAACTGAAAAATGTGAATCATAAAAACGCATATTGCTTATTTATTATGCCCTTAATAACGTAAAGAGAAATCAAAAGTAGTAAAAGATTAATACAAATAGTTTGGTAAAGGATTTTGTAAAATCCCGTTCCTGAAATGTTTGGTAAAATTCCATTCACATAATTAAAGCAAAGTATTTTCGACAATTACCTAAAAAGTAAATCACTGTCATTTAATTGTAAAACATATAGTTAAAATCATAGGTTGTAAATTTCCCTATGTGGTTAAATTTGTAAATTGCCTTTACACACATCTTAAACTCTTATACTATGAAAACAAACATCAACTTTCTAAAAGCAAGCTTTAAAGATTTCGAAAACATCCCTGATTTAAACGCATTTGAAAGAGCGGAGGTATTTCAGGATTTCACAAACTATATGGACGAAAGCGGTCAAATGAACTTTCGTTTTTTGACCAGTAAAAAAGGATGTGGGCCAGAAATGTGGGTTACCTCACCATTTAATAAAACTCCTAAAAAGTGCGTCAGCTTAGTATCCAATGACTATTTGAATTTCACTCAGCATCCTAAAGTCAAATTGGCTGCAATTCACGGTATTGAAAAATACGGAACCGGCGCAGGTGCATCGCCATTAATTGGAGGACATCATGAGTACCATGAAATGTTGCAAAGTAAAATTTCCGGCTTCTTTAATAGACCGAAGCATTCAGCATTAATTTATACTACCGGTTACACAGCAAATAGCGCAAGCCTCTTGGCATTGCTAAAGGACAAGGATATAGCCATACTAGATATGGCAGTTCATGCAAGTGTTTATGAGGGCTGCAGAGAGACAAACGTCAAAATGTTTCTGCATAATGACTTGGACGCATTAGAAAAGATATTAAAAGATGCCCAGGATAAATTTTTAACAAGATTGGTAATAATCGACGGGGTATATTCTCAGGATGGTGATTTGGCTAAGATGGATGAGATTTATAAACTCACAAAAAAGTACGGCGGTTTCTTAATGGTTGACGATGCACATGGCATTGGTGTTTTAGGAAACAATGGCCGGGGAGCGATGGAAGTTTATGATATGGTGGACAAGGTAGACATAATAGCAGGCACCCTTAGTAAAGCATTTGGACATATAGGCGGATTTATCGTAGCTGATCCTAAAATCATAAACTTTTTAAAATTCCAATCGCGGCAGCAAGTATTTTCTTCAACCTCAACGCCAGCAGCAGCTGGTTTGCTTAAAGCTATTGACCTAATAGATGAAGAACCAAAATGGCGAACTATGCTTGCAGATAATGTTGCGTATTTTAAAAAAGGTCTTTTGGATTTAAAAATGGATATAGGAAATACTGAATCGCCAATTATTCCTGTTAAAATTGGAGATGCACATAAAACGGGTGACGCAGGCCGTTTACTGTTAAAAGCGGGAGTTTATGCTAATACAATTGTTTACCCAGGTGTTGCCAAGAAAAAAGCAAGAATCAGAACAAGCCTGATGGCAACACATACTCGCGAACATTTGGATAAAGCGCTAAATGCATTTGAATATGTGGATCAAAAGTTGCATATTTCCTTATCAAAAAGGGAATAATAATGACCAAAGCAAGGTATCAAGGAGAAAGTAACGACAAAGAACGCTCCATGCAACGATTATTAGATGCTGTTGGATGCGTAATAAAAGAAAAGGGATATACCGGGCTTGGCCCGACAAATATCGCTAAGGCAGCTGGTTTAAATAAGAGGCTGATATATTTCTATTTTGGAACCGTTGACAACCTGATCGAAAAATATGTGAGGAGTAAAGATTATTTTGCGGGGGCATCAAATGGCGCTGACGAATTGTTAGAGCAGAATAATGGGTCGGGAACGTGTAAGCTATTAGAATCCATTTTGGTAAGCCAGTTAGAATATTTCTATGGCAATGAGGAAATGCAAAAAATAATACTCTGGCAAATTAGCGAAAGAAGTCAAATTATGTTTGAAGTAGCAGAAACTCGTGAGCAAGTTGGAAGCCAATTTTTCGAATTGGCAGATAAGGAGTTAAATCAGGAAAAAGCAGATTTACGGGCAGTTGCAGGTTTGCTTGTCGGTGGTATTTACTACATGGTTTTACATGCCAAATCTAACGACAGCTTATTTTGCGAAATTGATATAAATACGGAAGAGGGATTTAATCGGATAAAAAATGCAATAGGCAATATTCTTTCAGACACCTATAAACGGGCAAAACATCAACAAAATTAATGTTGCGGTTCTATGTGGTAATGGTTCTGAAATCAGCGATGGTAATCACCTTTGTTCTTTTATGTTTTTTTACCTGCAATACCAGTTTATCACCCGTTATAAGATAGTCAGCTTTTGACTTTTCTGATAATGCAAACAGGTAGTTGTCTTTGGGATCAGTTACAACAAACTCAATCTTTCCAAGTTGGTAAACTGTTGTTACTGTATCGTGTAGCTCAATGACTTTTTTTGTAGTAGATGGTGAAATAAACTTAGCCAGTTTAGGTCTATTTATAACATTGATAATTTCATTTCTCAACATCTCACATGACGCTACTGTAACTCCGTTATCTGAGATGTCTGCAATAAAATCAATTTGACCATTGATGGATAGGGTGATCCAAATATTGCAGTCTATAACGATAATCATATCTATTGTCCTGAGCGAAAAGCACTAACTTCAGCAACAATCTCATCAATATTAGGCTTGAGGCCAGGCTTTACACTTTTATTGATTTCGTCAGCCAGTTTCCTAGCTTTAGTCTTATTTTCAATGGTTACTCCCAATTCTTTTAAAAGTTGCTTAACTAATGAACTTTTTTGTTCGGGAACATTTATTAGTAAAGTTTCCATAATAACAAATTTAATGAATTTAGAATAATTAATGAATCGGAGAACTTTAGTTTTATAGCTGTAATTTCAAATTGGAATGATTTACTCAGACTTTTTATTGAGAAGTATGTCCACCTTTTCCCTCTCAACTTTCAGTAAGCATTCATAGAGTTCAATAATCTTTTCAACCGGGTTATTTATCAAAGTACATTCATGGGTATTGATTGAACTGTTTGTTACAGAACTTCCATCATAGAAATTTGCTGTATAAAGTACAGTTTCATCTTTAAAAGCTTTTAACCCTTCTAATGTTACTCCTAAGACATCCGCGATTTGCTGCAGTCTTTCATCATCAATAGTTTCACTTTGCTCAATTTTAGAAACCGCTTGTTTAGTGATTTTCAGACCAACAGCAACATCTTCCTGAGTTAATCCGCGAAGTTTTCTAACCCTTTCGATTTTTCTGCCTATGTGTAACTTTTTACTATTAACTACCGATTTTTCCATACTCTAATTAAACGATCAGCTCGTCTTTATTTGATTTTTTAAAAGTTCTAACTTTTCACGCTCACTTTGTAAAAGTCGTTCATACAATTCAGCAATCTTTTCTATTGGATTAACTTGTTGAGCTATAAAATTACCATTGTCTTTAATCTCAAAATCATGAACATCATAAACGTTGTTTATATGATATGTGATTCTGTCATCATCAAAATTCCGAATTACTTCAGGGGTTACACCCAATGCGTCAGCTATTTGTTTTAACAGGACATCTTCAATTTCTTCCTGCTGTTCGATTTTAGACACGGTCTGCTGCGAAACGCCCAGCTTGCTTGCCAAGTATTCCTGTTTAAAACCCCGGAATGTTCTTATACGCTCTACCTTTTGTCCTATTGTTAATGGTTTCTTGTTAAATATGGTTTCTTCCATGAGAAAATATTATGCTTTAAAGTTAGTAAAAATCAAATTGAATAAGGTAAAAGTCAAGCGAATAATTTTCCCTTAATAGGGAAAATTGAGTTATTTCGGTCAATTAAATATGTGCAATATAGTCAATAGCGGCAACCCACAAAAAGCAGTAATCAAACGCCGAGTCTGCTGCCAGTTTGTAGTTGCTATTGAATCGAAAATATCCTATCAGCCAGGTTATATTCAAACGGCTAATGTGTGCCTGGTCAAAGGCTTCGCGCGAGGTGAAGTCAATTCCTATCCGTTACAAGACCGGATCAAAAACATCATTTGTTCTCCGGAATGATTTTAGGGGGCGGCAACCTGAGATCAGTTAATAGTATATCCCATAGGTTGCCGCTTTATTTATGCAATAGTTTAGTACCCTAATTCCCGTTCCCAAAACTTTCATGAAAAAATTAACGATTAACCTCGTAATGGCCGTGCTATGGCTAAAGCGACCTCCAATAAAACTTATACCTCAATTTTGCTTTTTTGCGTTCTTAATATTGTTTTCAGGCAATCACGTGTCCGCACAGTCATTAAAACCTGCGCGGATCACAGGCACTGTTTTTACAGCCGATGACAATAAACCCTTACCCGGTGCTACCATTCACCTCGGCGCGACTGATAATGTTGTTATTTCCGATCCTAACGGTAATTTTCAACTAATTACAGCAGATACCGTTGGAACATTACAAATATCATTCATAGGCTATAGGACTTCCTTTTTATCCTTTACCAAAAATAAGCGTGGCCCATTCCGCATTTTGCTTGAACAGGATGCCTCAGTCCTGAAAGAAGTAGTTGTGTCAACTGGTTTTCAAACGATTCAGAAAGACAGGGCGACAGGTTCCTTTGTTCAGATTGATAGTTCTTTGGTAAACCGCAGGGTAAGCCCGGATGTTATAAGCAGACTAGAAGGATTAGTACCCGGCCTTCTTTTTAACAGGAATACCAGCAGTTCTGCTTCAGGAAATCTTGACTTGAGTATCAGGGGGAACAGCACCCTGTTCGCTAATAATCAGCCACTCATTGTAGTTGACAATTTTCCATACGACGGCGATATCACAAACATTAACCCCAATGACGTAGCAAGCATTACCATTTTAAAAGATGCAGCTGCAGCCAGCATTTGGGGAGTGCGGTCTGGAAACGGTGTTATCGTAATAACCACAAAAAAGGGTAAACTAAATCAGAAGTTGGCAGTTGAACTTAATGCAAATCTTACTATGGGTAATAAACCCAATTTATTTTACGATCCCAATTACCTTAACGCCAATGATTTCATCAATGTAGAAAGCGCGCTTTTTAAGGCTAATTTCTACAATAGTGATTTAACGAAAGGATACAACGTTGTATCCCCTGTGGTTCAAATATTAGCAAATACCAGGGCTGGTACTCTTTCATCAGCGGATGCCACCAGCCAAATTAATACTCTACGCAGCTTTGATGTCCGTAACGATCTTCAAAAATATTTCTACAGGCAATCTGCCAACCAGCAGTATAACCTGAACTTTCGGGGAGGAACAAGTAAGAGCGACTATTACCTGTCACTGGGCTATGACAATGATCTGAGCAATCAGGTTGGAAACAACAATGAGCGGATAACCATTAATAGTAGTTACAATTTTACACCCGTTAAAAATCTGCAAGTTTCAGTTGGCCTCAATTATACCAAAACGAATAACCAAAGCAACAGCACAGTCGATGCCATAAACAAGATTAGCGGTAAAAGCAGAATATATCCCTACGCCCGGTTAGCCGATGATAATGGTAACGCCCTGCCAATTGTTCATGATTACTCTTTAAATTTTGTCAACAGTGCGACAAATTCAAAACTTCTGGATTGGAATTACAGGCCACTGGATGAATTACACAACGCTGATAACGCTTTAAATGCATTTGATAACAGGATAAATCTTGGATTGAAATATAGCTTTTTGAATGGCTTCAACGCCGATGTTAAATACGTATATGAAAATGCGCAGACCAATACTGCCGATTATTTCAGCCAGGACACTTATTATACCAGAAATCTCATCAACGAATTTACCCAGCAGAATACTGACGGAACATTGTCTTATCCTATTCCATTAGGCGGAATACTCCAGCAGCAAAATGCCTCATTGATCTCCCAACACCTGCGTGGCCAGCTAAACTATTCAAAAGAGTGGAGCGAGAACAGCCGATTTACAGCTTTACTTGGTTCTGAATGGAGTTCAGCAGTAGATAAGTCAGCGGGCCAGTCACCAGCTTATGGCTATGATAATAACACTGGCGCTGTCAATCCTCACATCAATTATGTTACCTATTATGCGCTGAACCCGAAAGGCACCGGCTCTTTACAAATTCCTTATGGTCAGGCTTTCGCGCAGACAACCGATCATTTCATCTCTTATTTTACAAATGAAGCTTATACCTATGCAAATAAATATACTCTTTCAGTTAGCGCTCGTATAGATAAATCAAATCTATTTGGTGTAAATACTAACCAAAAGGCGGTACCCTTATATTCAGGCGGCTTTGCCTGGGATATCGGCCGCGAAAACTTTTATCACATAGGCTGGCTGCCAGTCCTGAAATTTAGAGCTACTTATGGATATAATGGAAACATCAATAAAACAGCTACTGCGGTAACTACACTCACCCAGCAAAGTAATTCTTATTATTCAGGTATACCTTATAACCGTATTGCCAATCCCGGCAATCCGAATCTCGAATGGGAAAAAGACCGTATGATAAATCTTGCGATAGACTTTGGCTCAAAAAATCAGGTGATTTCAGGAAGTACAGAGTTCTATTTTAAGAACGGAACGAACTTATTTGGCAATTCGTCGCTCCCCCCTTCAACAGGCTTTACAACATTTTTCGGTAACACAGCCAGTACCTCCGGGCATGGTCTAGATATGACTCTTAACAGCAAAAATATTGCTACCGAGAGATTTAAATGGCTAACGAATTTTATCTATAGCTACGCATTTGATAAAGTAACAAAATATAATGTACAATCAACTGTAACAGCCTATTTAACCCAGGGGGATGGCAATTCCGGGGTGATTACACCAATGGTTAACGCCCCGCTGTTTGGAATTTATAGTTTTAAATCCGGGCCTCTAACTCATGCCACGGGCGATCCACAAGGTTATTTAAACGGTAACCTGAGTACAAATTATTCCAGTATCATCCAGCAATCCACTATTGGCGATCTTGTATATAATGGCCCTTCCAGGCCGACCAGCTTTGGCTCATTCAGGAATACATTTGTGTATGACGCATGGTCTATATCTTTTAATGTTATTTATAAGCTGGGCTACGTTTTTAGAAAATCTTCAATTCAATACGGAGCACTATACAGCAGCTGGATAGGAAATAAAGATTTTTCATCCCGATGGCAGAAACCAGGGGACGAACTTATCACAACAGTGCCATCTATGATCTTACCGCCGGTTGATAACAACCGGGACTTTTTTTACACTTATTCTCAGAGCCTTATTGAAAATGGGGATCATATACGGCTTCAGGATATTAGCCTGAATTATGATCTGACAAGGTCACTCTGGAAAAAGTCCCCATTCACAAATCTGATGGTGTACGGGAATATCAACAATGTCGGCATTTTATGGCGCGCTAATCACAACGGCCTCGATCCTGATGTGTATTCTCTAAGCGGCGGAGGAATGACCAGCCTGCCAATTCCAAGAACATATTCCATAGGAATTAAATCAAATTTTAAATGAGCATAACCATGAAATATCATAATCCAAAACTCACATTACTCTGCCTGTTTTCCATCTTCATGATGGCTTTGGGATGTAAAAAGCAGGACAATTTTTTAAATACCAAGCCTAATCAGGCCTTATCGGTACCCTCCACCTTAGCGGATTTACAAACACTTTTAAATGATGAAGATGTTTTTAACAGGTATTACCCTGCGCTGGGTGAGTTATCTACAGACGATTTTTTTATCGACGCTTCCTACTGGCTCAGCAGGGGAACGACGGAGAAAAACGCCTATGTATGGGCCAAACAAATCTATGCGGCTAATGCCAATGTCGCCGACTGGTCAAGCCCTTATCAGGTTGTTTACTATGCCAATACCATACTGGCTACTCTTGACAAAATAAATACCCCTGCCAGCCAGCAAAGCCAATACAATAATGTTAAAGGAAGTGCGCTTTTTTTCAGAGCCTTTGCATTTTACAACCTTGTGCAAACTTTTGCAATGCCTTATGATTCGACATCTGCGGACAAAAACCTGGGGGTTCCATTGCCACTGGTTCCCGACCTGGGTGCAAAACTTTCGCGGGCAACCGAAAGTCAGTGTTTTAACCAGATTATAACTGATCTGAACAATGCATCTTCAATGCTGCCTAATATACCGGCGAGAAAAACACAGCCTTCCAAAGCGGCAGTTCTCGGTTTACTCTCCAGGATTTATTTGGTTATGGGGAACTATACCCAATCCCTGAAGTATGCCAAAGACTTCCTTGGCTTATATAGTCAGTTACAGGATTATAATAAGCTGGATCCCTCAGCATTCCCGGTTTACCCTAATTATTCTCCCGAAGAAGTTTTTCATGCCGGATTCCAGGGATATACCACCATCGGGTTTTCAGCGCAGGTAGATAGTTCTATGTATAAGTCGTTTAATGACAAAAACGATTTAAGGCCTGACATATTTTTTTACAATAGCGGAGGTGAAATTGAATTTAACAGCCAGTTTGATTTTAACAACACTCTTTCCTGTACAATTTCAACCAATGAAATTTACTTTAATAAAGCCGAGTGTGAAGCAAGACTCAATGACCAAAATTCTGCAATGGCAGACCTGAATACTTTGCTGCTTACCCGCTGGCGTACAGGAACCTATAAGCCACTAACCGCGACATCGCCTTCGGATGCGCTTATACAAACCTTGAAAGAACGACGTAAGGATTTACTTTTTACCGGGCTGAGATGGTCTGATTTAAGACGGCTGAATAAAGACAGCCGGTTTGCCGTCACGCTGTACAGAAACATTAATGGCGTAAGTTATTCGCTTCCACCAAATGATCCCAGGTATGCGCTGCCGATACCTGATAATGAACTTCAGCTGAACCCAATGCCTCAAAACAGTCGCTAACCCGCAATATCAATGAAAAAGATTTGGCTATTATCATTTTTGACCTGTGCCTTTCTATGGGTAAATGGCCAGGAAATAAATAAAGCAGTTCGAATTTCCGGTAACGCCGGGTTTCTTAAAGACGGTGATTCGGTAAGTTTGAAAATTTATAAATACGGGATCATTAATCAGGAACCGTCATTTCAGGAAAATTTAACGGTGACTGCTCAAAACCATCAGTTTAAATTTGTAGTGCCGGGTAAGTCTTATCCTCAATATATCAACCTGACTTTTAAGGAACACTCAGCGAATAATTTATACTATTATGTTATCGCTGGTGGGGATGATATTGAATTAGATTTTGGGAATGAACTTGTAATTGAAGGTAAAAAATCGGCAAATTTTAATATCCAGCGTCTAATACGCCAGATAGAAGAACACTATAACCGGACGCATAAACAGCCAAACTTAACAGCTTTTACCTTAGAAAAAATCTTTAATGACCTGGATTCGTTGGCTGATGTACAGCAAAAGTTTCTGTCATCAAAGCGCAATGAAATAAGCGGCGAGATGTTTCAATTTTTAAGGACAAATATTGAGGCAACTGCGCAATGGACAAAGTACTATGACCTAACATGGACTTCTCCTGTATATAGAGATTCCAGCATTAACCCTCTAATCGGCAGCGTTAAGGAATATCAGCAAAAACATGGAAATAGAATAATGCCATTTGACAGCGTAGCTTGCTATAATAGTTTCTTTACCCAGTATCTGATCGAGAAATACAAGGTCGACAGTTGCCTGCTGAAAAATAAACCATTTGATGTAGTATCCTGTCTTGATTTTTTAATGCGGAATTATAAAGGGATGTTGCGGGAACAATTGATCACAACCTTGATTACCACTGCCAAGTCTTTCCCCGCAGGACTTAATCAGAAAATAAACAAAGCACTTTCAGTAACTACTAATACCAATTATAGCCGCGTTCTATTAGAAATCTCCAAAACAAGATTTGAGGGAGCTAACGCTGTTGATTTTTCTTTCCAAAACCCCAGCGGCCGGCTGGTAAAAGCGAGTGATTTTAAAGGTCAGGTTCTGATCGTTGATTTTTGGTATACCGGCTGCGGGAATTGCAGGGAACTTGCGCCTTTCATGAAAAAAATAGAACAGGATTTTACAGGAAAACCAGTCAGATTTATTAGTGTGAGCATTGATAAAAATAAAGAACAATGGCTCAATAGCGTAAAGGGAGGTCAATATGTTTCTCCCGAAATTGTTAATTTATATACTGCTGGCAAAGGAGATAAAGATAAAAGCCTTTTACAACTTCGGATCAATAGCTATCCCACTTTATTACTTATCACTAAATCTGGCAGTATGGTCAATCTTACAACCGATCCTCGACTGGATAATGGCCATGAATTATCCATGTTAATCCAAAAACAGCTTTAACATAAAAATACCCCTGCCGGAAAATACCGGCGGGGTATTTTAAACCAGTCAATTATTGGTAGATGTTGCTGGTTGCTGTTTGGTTTGATGGCATTACCCCATCTGTAGGCGGAGTTGATGTCACGATAGTACAAGCCACAGCCAAAGAAGTGCTGGCACAATTTGAGTGGGGTTTTACGGTTCTCCAAACAAACGACGAGCCTGATTTTTGAGCGTAGTAAGTTTGCGAATCTTTTTTTGCCAGCGGGCTGAACGCAAAAGCACTACCAATGCTGCTCATAGCAGCAAGAGCCATAAGGCCCATTTTTACTTTTTTCATAATGAATGTTTTGAAAATTTAATGATGCCGGTTTTATCACAGGGCCAGCTTAACCTGATTTCGCGCGTGAAATATTTTGATGATCCTTTAGATCAGTAATGTTTTTGCCCGGATTTTCTAATCGTGGCTTTAACGTTAGTCTCCAGCCAATAAAAGATATGATCAGAAAAAACACATTGAATAGTAAATGCTGGTTCCAGGTTAACAGGCGAATGATGCCTCCGCAGGAACAAGGAACTCTTGGGAACAGATGCAATAAAATGGCGGCTACATAAATCGTAAACAACCCCATAAGTACCGTAGAAGCTAAAAAACCCGTCTTTCTTGATTTCCCAAAAAGTAAAAGAATGGTGACAGCAATCTCTGCCGGGGGGATGAACCAAGTCAGCGAAGTACTGAACCAGCTTGGGAAAGGCTGATTATGCATTGCTCTCTGAAATGCCGGAAAGTCAAAATATTTGCTTGAACTGGCGTACAAATACATACATACAATTAAGGTTACTATTACATCTATCAGTGCAGCTCTTTTCATTTTTAGGATATTAAAGCCCGATTAAAGGAAATTTAATTTTAGATGGATTATTATATCGCAACAGAAAATGGATTATTCCGCTATTGCCTATCATAAAGTCGGCGGTAGGGGTGCTGTCACTTCCTTCCAGCCAATAAAGGTCACCGCTTAATTGTACTTTGGCGGTGTGAAGTAAAACCGAAACGATATGAGATGCACGGTCGATCCATTCCTCATCTTTCAAAATTCTATGAGCCTCAAGATAAACTTCCCCCAATCCGGCCAAACCGCCTGACTGGGTAATGTAGTTACTTGAAATATATTGGGGATGACTTAATAAGGCGGAACTTGCCGCCTGCTTGTAAACAGTCAGCTTTAAAAGTTCGAATGCCTTGATAAAAACTAACGCTATTCCTGAAAACCCAAATTCAAGCCAGGGATCGACCGACGAATTTTGAGGACTTGCCTGCCAGATATAATTTCCGTTTTTTAATTGCCTGTGCTTGAGCAACCAGTTTAAGCCTCTGATTGCGGCGTTCTTTGCTCTTTCACTGTAATATCTTTCACCGTATTCCAGCAGAAAATAAATTATACCCGCCACACCGTAAAGCAAACCCGTATGTTTAACTCCTTTTCGCATACTCGGGTCTTTTTTGACTGCCCAGGAACCGTCAAAATTTTGTTCCTTAATGATTGCTTCAGCAATAGTGGAAAGTTCTTTAGTGAAAGCCGGAAAACTTAACAGACTGGAGCATTGCATCGCAGCTAAACCTTGTCCGGCAATACCATCCCTTAAATTTATATATGGATTAGGAAAGGAAAGCAAACTTGCTAACTGATTGATATTCTGAATACTATTTTCAATTAACCCGGTTTGAATCATCTTAGCTGTCAGCACGCTAAATCCTGCGGCACCCGAATATAGCCCTGGCTCTGACGTACTCATATTGTTGACATAATATGCCCGCAACTCCTGATAGTTGAAATAAAATGCATCTCGTTTTTGGGCAAGGTCAAACCCCATTTGATCCGCAATTACAAGGAGATAGAGTATTCCGCAACAACCGGTATGAAATCCCGGATACCAGGTGTAGCTTTTGAATTCGTTGGAGATTAGAGGATCTTCGTTATTTGCCTTTGAATACCATTTGCTGTTAAGTCCCAGCAGAGGTGATTTCCAAATACTCTTTAGTGCCTGATCAATATTGTTGTTATTTTTTTTGAACTCGGAATTATCACTGTGAAATAATTTATCAGTTTTATTTTGAGTTAGTAAGACCGAGTGAAAAACTTCTAAGTTGTGCTTTAAGGATACCATCGTTGGACGATCATCTGCATTATTCTTCAAACAGGAACTTATGACCGAGGCCATCCGCTGATTATTGATTAAAAACATCAGGCTGTCATACAAGGAAGACGGATTGCCATAATTAAATTTTGTCGGCGAAATTCCGGTTAGTACCTTAATCATCAGTCCGCCCAAACCATAGACATCATCCTGGATTACTGGGACTGCCATTTGGGTTTGAGCAGGTGACATGTAACCTGGCGTGCCTAAAGGAAATGCAGGAAATGGTTTATTATGATTTAAATCATAACTTAACTCTATATCTATGGCAACAATTTTGTTTTCACGGCTTACTATAAAATTTGCCGGGTTCAAATCGCGGTGCACATACCCCCGATTGTGGAACGCATCAACTATTTCAATGATCTGTAGTAAATAACCAATTAAAAGGGATTGAGATTGTAAGGATAATTCATACCAGATTGTGCCATTTTGCACTTTACCAATTGACTCCAATAAAGAAGAACCCTCAACGTATTCCATAATAAAATAGCTATTGCCGTCTTCTTCAAAAAAATCGATTGCCCGAGGCAGAGCTACTGCACCGTGCAAAAGGGATTGTACTTCAAACTGCCACAGCAGGCGATCTTTGATACTCCGCCCCGCATCGTCTGCACAATGATGTCTATTTCCTTGTTTAATAATACACCACTCGGCGTTCAGCCACTTTGTTAAATTAAAACCCTTATATACATTTCCCTTAACATCGTTTTTCAAACTATAAAGCTGAAGATATTTACCCTGGTGCCACTTTTTAAGCTTGCTGCTTTTTCCGGAATTAATACCCTTGAACGGCCAGGCCGATTGATTAGGCAGGCTTATCCGATTTTGATCACCTAAATAAACAAACTCGGTAAAGACACAATTATCCAAGTGCCGGGCTGAAGGTATATCCGGGCCAAAATTTTCCCTGGTTTCGGCAATAAGCATTTGAGCTGCCTCTTTGGCTGTAGTTGCATCTAAAGGATATATCACTATTACCTTACCTACCTGATCATAGCCTAACCCCCCATCCATAATCGTCGAGTGTATGGTACTACTGGCTGGAATAAAATATGTAACTCTTAAATTGGTTAATGCCGGGATTAGCCTTGATAATAAGCCAGGCATTTGCTGTTTAGTAACTGATAAGTAAACGGCCCAGCAATACTCAGGGATATTTTGCCCAATCTGTAAATAAACTGCATGCTTTGTATATGCAATCCCTTCATCAGTTAGAATGATCTCAAAATCAGATAGCAAATGTTCGGAAGAACCAGCCCTTGAATTATCTTGAATTCCAGAGTGAGTTTTTTGAATTGCAGTGGTTTCCATAGTGTTGCTTAAATCGGTATAAAGCTACGCCGCAGTAGTTTAGTCACTGTTGACTAACGATATTAAATAAACATAATACCTCACAAAAATTTATGATATGTATCAATGATGTTATTATGGAAAATCAATTATAAAGACGGTGTTGATCTTAACCCCGGTTGATTTTTCAAAGGTTAGAACGGCAGTCTAATGCAATCTTTGAAAAAAAATTGTAAACGATAATAAAAGGAAAATATGGTAAAATTAGTATCTAAACATATTGCTCAGGTTGATATAGCATATAAAAAGAGAGTGCTACCATAAATTTTTTTATGAAGTAAACTTGTCCGCCAAATACGGTAAATCAATAATCTAAACCTTTATGCAGCCTGCTAAACGTTTCTTTTGTCACATTCAGATAAGAGGCGATCAGATAGTGTGGGATTCTTTTAAGAATGAAGTCCTCATGTTTTGAAAGGAAAGCATAACGGTCTTTTGCAGCCGAAATACGGAGCAATTTTTCACGGTACTGTCCATTCAAAGTGGTTTCCGAAATCAATAAAATAAACAGCTCTTTTGCTTCAGGATACGACTCTAAAACTTTCTGAATATGGTTAATTGGAAGTGCCAGTAATACTGTTTTAGCGGACACAGCGCTGATATATTCTTCACCTGCCCGCTGATTAAATAGCCCCTGCGGTATAATAATATCCCCCTCTTGTTTAAACCAGGTCGTCATTTTATCTGACTCTCCCTCAATCGAACCCCTGACGATCCCGCTTTGAATAAAGTAGAGCGAACTGGGGAGGTTGCCTGGGGATATAAAAGTTTCCTGGGCATCAAAGCGGTTTACTCTTAAACCTTCCATCAGCGCATTCGCAAGTTTTAAGGTTATAGATTTAGTGCGGTTTAGGCGTTGTACAAAAGCGGCAGAATCGATCATAATAACTCCGTTTAGACAACAAATAACACGAATCTAAATGCACTGGTCAAGTGGCTAAAGGTGGCAACAAAAAAGCCATCCTGAATGAAAAAGCAGATTTTTGTAAAAAAAGGCCCATAATCAAAAACAATTTTCCCCAATAAGGGAATTTTATAATTAATTTTGTTACACCTTTTAAGAATATCCTTTTAATATTAAACTATCTCAATTAAATACTTCTAAAAATGTGAAAGATAGATTATGGCTGCTGCGTTAACTAAATTAAAAGGATTTATTCAGACCTATTCCGGATTAATCTTTACTAATATTTCTGAAATCGAACTGGATGAGCTAAAAATCTTTATCACTCAGGCAATTTCTACTATTAGATGGGAAATTGAAGATGAGATAAGCCAGATGAAAGATCATTCTGCCAAATCAATTTATATACTGGCGCTTCAGTTCCAGTTAACCTATCTCGCTGACGGAATCACAGGTTTTCAGCATGAAGGTAACAATTTGTTAATAGAGTCCGGGTTATTTGACTGGTTATCATTAAGTATCTACGAATTATTGGAGCACATTCGGGAGTATTTCACCGATTACTTTGATTTTGATGCAGAATTACCAATACATTTTTTTGAACGATACCAGTCATCAATTCCTCTTTTTGGGGACGCATTTAGCGAGCGTTTAACCTCATTGAATGTCGATCCCAAACTTTCAGCCCTAATACTCGGGTTCAGCCAAGGGACAAACAAAACGGAACAGTTTAAGATAAGAACATGGCGACAATGGGATTATCTCGCCAAAACGGTTCGTGTCATTTCCCAATTTCTGGAAAATCCGCCGAAAGAGGACATAGACCTTGAATTATTAAAATTAATGATCTGTAAGGAATTCAACAGTATTCAGGTATATGCTTACTTTCTGAAATATATCGAGCGGATTACCTTGAGTGATACCGAATTTCATGAGCAGAAGCAGGACTTGATTTATCTATTAAAAATATTTCAGCAGGTAAGAGTAGATGCCCAGAACTTGTACGATCCTAAAGTTCAATCTCTTAAACTCTCGGTTATTGAAAGCCTTGAGGCAGAACTGGCCTATATCGAACAGAAAGAAAAACTTTACACGCAGAATTTTAAGATTACAAGCCCTAACGAGCCTTCTAAATTTTATTTTGTCGTCGCGGTTACGCTGGCAGAACTGATGTTTTTTTTCAGAATATTGCTGGAGGTCGCTTTTATTCAAACAAAATTCAAATCTTATTTATACGAATTCGTGAATAATCATATCAAGACTGAAAGAGCGGAGAACATTTCAAAAAAAAGCCAGCGTAATCATTTTAGCAACAAGCCATTCCCGGATCGGATCGTTCAAAGCATAAGAAGTTGGCTGCAAAAAATGATCAACCATATTGATCAGCATTACAAGTTATAGGTTTAATTTTCCATCAATGAAAGTAAGTTTTGGGATTGCAGGAATTTAATCAATTCATTAAATTTTCTGTAATCAAAGCCGTCCATTTCTCTTAACCCATTCCATTTCTTAGCAATCACTTCCTGTAGATTGCTGAACCCTTGCTGTTTAAGATATAGCTTACAATCATCGCTTAAAGCAATTTCATCAATAGGCAGGGTAAGAATTTCCAATTTAATTTCCTCCATAAAAAATAGCGTGGGACACTAGCTTTTCTGTTACAGGAGGTACGGCTAAGAACCTACACACAGGGTAAACCAATGCCCACGCATGCGTGGACGATTAGTCTATTACCCCCTTGTGTTAATTTTGAATTTAGCCGATTCCCTGTAACAAGGTTAATAGTATCGTATTATATCTTAATTTTCTTTTGTCTATTTCATACTTCAAAGTTAAGCATCCTTTAACAATTGGCATTTATTGAAAAAAATAAAAAAAATATTGCTAAACAGGGTTGCATCTAAATCTACGCATTATCTGCTCAAATGCGTTCATATCTGCTGTGTATGACACATTTATGTGCCATGTTAGCCACTTTACATCAAAGGTCTTTTACACCAAGTTTGTCCCAAGTTCTAAAAAATGGATGTGAAAAATAATTTAAAGCTATGATAATCGAAGAAGCAAAAGCACGCTTAGTGCAACTTGACGACGACCTGGAATTATTTGAAGAGATGGGAATTCCAGCCGGGCAAAAATTGAATGGTAAGCTTAACAGTATCAGACAGGCAATTGCTGAACTGAAAGTAATGTTAAACCAGCAGTCCTTTTCTTCAACTGACGAAGAAATCCAGTTTTTTAAATATGTAAAACCGCAGTTCATCGCGCGGCATTTATTTGCTTTGGATGTTTTTACCATCGAAGCAGGTAAACCGGTTGATACAGTCGAAGTGGTCAAAAATTACTTTGAACAGGAATTAAAATATTTGAGGAAATATTATGACCAGAACAAATTTATGCATCAGTATTACCTGCTTGACGGCACTGAACTTGATGCTTTATTATTTGTCCGCAATGCCCAGCTGCCGGGTTCGCTGATTCCTGACGTACAAGGCTTTGATCCTCAATTTTCAACTGCCGGTGATTATGTTTTCGCAAGGTTTATAACCAATGAGCGGATACAGCAGTTTTTGACAGATCGCTTGTATAGTCCACAAGAAGCCGAAACTTTATCCGGCATCACAAAGAAGAGAACGACATTAAAGTGGACGGGAGATGCAATTAACCTGGCAGAAATGGCTTATGGTATTTGGCTGACTGGTCAGGTCAACCATGGCAACGCTGGGATTGCTGAAATTATTGGTTCGCTGGAAGTAAACTTTCAGGTAAACATTGGGCGGCCATTCAGAAGGTGGCAATCTATCTCCGGCAGGAAGCGGGTGAGCCAGGTTAAATATCTCGATCAGATGAAGGCAGCGATATTAAAGCGTTTGGATGACGAAAATGCCTAAAATAGAAGCCGGGGTGACCGGCTTTTATTTTACCTTTTGGGCTTTTTTGCGGTGCCTTCCATGAGCTGCATAATGTCCTCATAATTGTAATAAATGATGTGCCCGATCCGCGTGAATTTCAAAGTGCCGTTTGCGCGCAAGGTGTGTAAGGTTCCCCCGGAAATCTTCAGCATATTTTTTACCTGGTAACTTTTTAAATATTTCTGAGGTTCCTCGGTTCGTTTGGTTAAAAGTAATTTGAGATCCTGCAACATGGATTGCCTGAATTGCTCTAAATCATCTTTTGTTATTAGTTCTACTGTCATCTGTTTTTAATTAAAGAAGACAAAACTATCTAATCTGTTTAACGCTGATTGTGTCCTTTCGGGGTGGCACCCTCAAATTTTAAGCACTTACCGCTAATCGCAGGGGGCTATTATTTTCATACAGTTTATCATGCAAGGCCTTCATATTGTTACTAATCTTCCTTTTGGTCATCTTTGCATAAATTTGGGTTGTCCTGATATCCTTATGACCGAGCATTTTGCTGACAGTTTCAATAGGTACATCGTTTTCCAAAGTAATTGTTGTTGCAAACGTGTGACGGGCGGTGTGCGTGGTCAATAGTTTATTGATGTCACAGATGTCAGCCAGCTCTTTCAGATAGGAATTAAACCGCTGATTACTATTTACCGGCAACAATTTGTTTTCATTGACGCAATAAGGATGACGTTTATATTTTTCAATGATCTCCAATGGGATAGGCAGTAGGGGTACGGTTTCTTCCGTACCTGACTTGGCCCGGTCTTTAGTAATCCACAAGCCGCCATCCACACCGGTAAAGATATTTTCCGGTTCAAGCGCATACACCGTTTCAAAGGCATAGCCGGTAAAGCAGCAGAAAACATAGACATCCCTTACTTCAGCGATCCGTTGGCAGCTTATTTTCTTGCTGTACATTTTAATGATTTCATCCATTTCCAAGTAATCGCGATCCGGGTCTTTGTAGGTACACTTAAAGTTGTTGATAGCGCTTTGGGCGATCATACCGTCATTCACGGCCTTTGTCATTACCTGCTTTAAGGTTTTGACGTATTTCATCGATGTGTTTTCATCGATGTCCTGCATCAGCAAATAATGATAAAAGCCTGAAGCGAATGAATACTGGATCTGGTCGAGGTTGATATCCGTCGATTTAAATTTCTTTTTCAGAAAGGCTTCCACTTTTCCCTTTAAACGCTCGTACCGCGCCAATGTACCTTTCGTGCCTTTACCCTTGCTTACCTTTTCGGCGAATTCGTCATTATGGACTTTAAACGCATGCATGAGCGTTGGTTTTGCTTCCGGTTTAAAAAGGTAAGCCTCCTTGACCATTTTTGCTGTAACTGTTACATGTTCTTCACAAAGCTGGTTATAACATTTCTCCAGTTCCCTCGTCGTATAAGTGATATAGGTATTAATAGTAGCGGCATCCTTACATGCCCTGATGGCAAACCCGGTTTCGTCATTCCAGTGTTCTGCCATAATCTTCTTACCGGATGAGAACTGATCCCTTAATCCGTTGACGGTGATGCGTACATAGATGGGGATCATCCCATCTGATGTTTGTTTGGCTTTCCAAAGCCAGAACAAAATTGAAAGTTCCTGATTTACTTTCATTTAGCCAGTTATTTGAGGTTAAACCATGGCCCCACCACAACCCCAAATTGAACTGCTGAATAAATTCGGTATACTAAATTCCGTTTTTTTGGTAGTATACCGAATAGTATACCGAACGGCTTAAACTGTTTTGACCCTGCCTGAATGAAAAAGTGCCTTAGAAGTGGTTTAAAACGAGAAAAGCCATTCTTTCGAACGGCTTTATCTCTCCTTAAACGGATTTTGTGATCCCGCTGGGACTCGAACCCAGGACCCCAACATTAAAAGTGTTATGCTCTACCAGCTGAGCTACGGAATCTTTCTTTTAACTTTTTCGATTGTGTTACCGTTTCCGTTTAAAGTGGTGCAAATATAGAAGTATTTGATATATGGCGCAAGTCTTTTTTTGAATTAATTTATAAGTATTTTTTAAGGTATTCATTGCCAATAAACTATAATTTTAAAAGCGCGATTTTACCTCCATTTCCAGCCAATAAAATCATTTTTCCGTGCCTGGCTTTAATGCAAACATTAAAACTGGCGCTGTCTATCTGCCTCCAGGTGCGGCCGCCATCCATCGTTATATTACTTCCGGAAGTTCCAGTGGAAAGAAATATGTTGTCTTTAATGTATTCTACACATGACTGAAAACCTAAAGGTCCCTGGGTTGGGCTGTTTAAAATAGGTGGATGAGCTGTGAAAATAGTGGCAACAGAATCTGTTCTTTTATCGTTTTCATAATCGCCGCCAACTATTATGATCTTGTTTTTTCCGATAGCTAAAGAGAATGCTCCCTGGCTGGCTTTGGAATGAATAAGGGGTAGATTGGTATAATTGTATTCAGGTTTGCTATCCATGCGGGTAATTATTCTGCTGTTTTTACCTCCGGATACAATAAATAATTTCCTGTTATATATTCTGAAACAGGTACCGCTGGCCGCAAAGGCTGCTTCGTTTGGTAGGGCAGTAGGAGGATTGGATACATTAGTCCATGTTTCACCGCCATCTTTAGTCTCCATTAATAAAAACTTGTTTTGAATAGGATCACCAAGGATATACCCATGCCGCTTGTCGGCAAAATCCATGGCATCAAAGAAATAAGTAGTGTCGGTTTTTCGATATTTTTCCTGCCAGGTTTTACCACCATCAATGGTTTTTAACACTAATGATGGTGTACCAGAGCTCATAACCACTGCTTCTTTGTTCGAAAATGCTTCAATATCCCTGAATTCAGATTTTTCATAACCTTTTATCTGTTGCCAATCCCAGGTTTTTCCTCCATCGTTGGTTATCGCAATGTATCCTTTACTACCACTAATCCACGCTGTTTTATCATTTACAACAGATAGCCCCCGAATACTTGTGGGTTTATCTTGTTGTAATAATACCACGCTTTGCGATCTTGCGATTGGCGATAGAAATAGAAGTGGAAATAGAATGCTGGTAATGAGGTAGTATTTTGTTTTCATTGAATTGGATAAAGAATACAGTTTTATCCGAAATTAATTTAAAAGAGTGCAAATGACAATATTTATCAATTTTTATATTATTTAGATTGCAATTTGATTGAAACGATTATATTTGCACGCTTGTTAATTAATCGATATCAAAAATCACTTTATGGTGAGCTTGAAGTATCAAAACGATAAGCCCGGATGGCGAAATTGGTAAACGTTGCGGTCTCAGAAGCCGTTGAGAATTGTCTCTTGAGAGTTCGAGTCTCTCTTCGGGCACGCCTGATTTGATTGAGTAGCCTTAAGTAATTATTTAAGGCTACTATCTTTTAGTAAAGAGCCCAGGTGGCGAAATTGGTAGACGCACCATCTTGAGGGGGTGGCATTCGTAAGGATGTGGCGGTTCGAATCCGCTCCTGGGCACACCTCAAAACATTAATCGTATTCTTATTCCTCAACCGTTTTGAACTTATGTTCATAATACCATTGTGATAAAAGTACGCCATCACTCCAGCTTAACTTTCCATCCGCTGCAACTTGTGCCATGAGTATAGAAAGCTGGTGAAGAATTCCCGGTTTAATGTTTTTGTCCATAGTTTGTATAATTGCGATTGCAGCTTTTACAATGAGATCGGGCTGGGTTAGACTTAAAGAACTTTCTACCAGTTTCAATTCAGTTAAAAGAACAGGTAAAGATGCCCGCAGTTTATCTTTGATCACATCATCAATATTTCCTGGTATAATGGAAGTCAAGATATCTACAATAGGGGAGTCGACAAAGTTTTTAATATTTTCCGTTATCGTAATCCCAATCTGCAGTGCTGCCTTTATTTCTGAGGAAAGTCCACCAAAAAGGACTTCGATCTGATTCCAGATCTTTTTTAAAAATGTGTTTAAGCTCATGGTTTTTTATTTTCTTTAAGTTTGTTTACATCTTGTTGTAATATGGCCACCTGACCCTCTAAAACCTTTAATCTTATTTCGTTGACACGAGATTGCGTCTCTTGCGTTGAACGAACGTCTTTTATATCACTTTTCAATTGGAAATAGGTTGTCATAACAGACATAACTATACTGACCGTGCTGACGACAGTCACCAAAATATTTTTAAGGGTGATACCCTTGATTTCGCGATGTTCTATAGTTGTCATGGTTGTTTGAATAAAGCGCTTTCCTTAGCGCGTCTTTTTGTTAATGCGTCGTTTACTATTTTTTTGCCGGTTTTAGGATCAGTAACTTTATTCCAGGGCGCAAACCAATTGGCAGCCGTAGCATAATCTTTTTCATTCAGCTTTTTTAATAGAGTAGAGTGTAATAAGGCATTTGTCCCCAAATTATAAGTGAACGAAACAAGAGCATCGTATTGATTTTGCGTAAGTGGAACAAGTACATAGCTATTAACAGCTGTTTCGTACTGGTTGAGTGTATTCAGCAATAGTGAATTGGCTTGTGCCTCGTTACTGAGTTTATCGCCTGGTTTTATAGCATCGCTATTCTGATACCTTGTTGATCCGTATCCAATTGTCCATATTCCGCCAATATCTTTATAAGCGTGCAGTACCAGGCCCTCAAAGTTTTTAATAATGGCAATACCGTTTTTACTGAGCTTCATCATCGTGGTAAGGATATTATAGCTTTTGCCGGTGTAAACAGATTTTTGTTAATGCATCGCTGGTAAACCGCGGGGGCGGTATCGGTGTATTTTTGAATGAGGGCACTGTTAGTAATAGGCGAATTGTAATCATCAATGCTATCGATAAAACCAAGATCAAGGGCCTGGTCGGCAGTCATCCATGTAACAGAATTGATGAGGCTGTTGATGGTAAGCCCATCCAGCCCCGATTTATCCATGTAGATCTGTGCCAGGCGCGATTGTACCACGTTGAGCATCTGTACATCTTTTAAAAGTTCGTCGGCATTACCACCCGAGCCTACCATGGGCTTGTGGATCATGAGCAGGGCATACTTGCTCATCACCACCTGCTGTCCACCCATTGCCACAACCGAAGCTGCCGAGGCGGCCAGCGCATCGATATATGTAATTACCTTACCGGGATATTTTTTTAGCAGATCATAGATGGCGATGGCGTCAAAGGCGCTGCCGCCTACCGAACTGATGTGTACTTCTACATCGGCGCCGGCGGCAGCTTCCAGTTGCTGCTTGATATAAGCCGAGGATAAGGCGCCCGAACCTATACAGTCGGTTTCGGTATCATGTAAATAAATTTTGTAGCTCATTTGTTGAGATATTTGATGTGAGATTTGAGTATGGAGATTGTCTGAACCCGAATTAAACGAACTGCTTGAACTGATCGAATTGTATTGGAATTCTGTAAATTCTTTAATTCCTGGAATTCAGGTTCAGACAGTAGCTTTTGAGTCGTGCCGGCTATTAAATGTGAAGCAGGTTTGCTTATGTGTTTAATATGTTGAATGGCATAATTCAAAGGTCGTTATTAATTTTTATTTGGATGGTGACAGTGTTTTGTCAGTGGGTGATTGTCTGAACTCGAATTAAACGAATTGTTTGAATTGATCGAATTTTAGTGAAGTTCTGTGAACTCTTTAATTCCATGAATTCCGGTTCAGACTAATTTGATATTCAAAGATCGGGACAATTATTGAGTAGTGTGGTGGCAGTAGTTTGTCAGTAGCTATCTAAACCTTGATTTTCTTGATGTTAGAACTGATGGATTAGGATATCGGTAATCAAGTTAATCAATAAATCCTACAAATCATGGTTCAGAATTATTCCGAAAAGCAATTCAGCGCCCGCCAAATAGTGCGTTCATCTTTGCCGAACTTGACTTCGGCTTCCAGTACAGCCTGGTTTTTGCTGATTCCGCGTGTTTGCATCTGGGCATCAACCCATAGGTAAATTTCGCGATAGGTAAATATTTTGGTGGTGATGAAACCGGCCTTGTACATGGCCGTAAATACGCCTTCATCAAACAGCGTGTTTGCAAGTTGGATATTCATGGGAAAGAGGTCAAAAGTCAAAAGTCAAAAGGCAAGAGATCAAAAGGCAAAAGGCAAAAGGCAAAAGGCAAAAGGCAAAAGGCAAAAGGCAAAAGGCAAAAGGCAAAAGGCAAAAGGCAATGATTGATATGAAATTTGGCATACTTGTATTGCCAGCAACAAAAGTTTTAACTTTTGAATTTTAACTTTTGAATTAAAGCCGAAGGCTACAGATTCACCCTGTTTACCGTTTGGGCCAGGATGTTTTGCTGATTGTTGATGTCTTTTACATCTACATAAACAGGGGGGAAGTTGTTGATCATCTGGTAGGCCAGGGTGTTGGTCAGCTCTTTAACATCATTAACCGGCTGATTGTAGTAACGGTTGGCATTGCCACCATCGGTAAATATACCGCCTATGGCATAACCCCTGCTTGTATTGGGCATCGAGAAATCCCTGCCGCCGTGCGCCACATTGATGGCGCTTACCAGGTTACGTGCCCAGGGATTGCGCATAGCTTCGGACACCACAATCGCCTCGCCCGAACGCAGGTAGGCGTTGGTGTTATCGGTACGACTATAACCGGGCAGCAAAGCACCTCGCCCGTCCGACTGGTAATGCAGACCGCCTTTGGCATATTGCGGTGGTTTTTGGGCCGCAATGGTGGCTACCTGTATAGCTGTGGAAGCAATAATACCTGGGATAACAAATGCAGCCAGCATACCCGCTTGCGAAGTAGCCTTGGTAACTGCCAATGCGCCATTGATAACTGCCTGTAATATAGATGATTTTTGCTCCGATTTAAAGGCTTTTACCTTTTCGGCGGCTTCCTGCTTTTGATATTTGGCTTCGATGGCCTGGCGTTGGGTACTGGTGAGGCTTTTGTTGCTTAACTCGGCGGCTTTGTCTTTTTCCAGCCCTTTTATCTTGGCATCACTTTGATTTTTGATATTGTTTTGAAGAATGGAAAATGCCGCGTTGGAAACCTGTTGAGCCGCTTGTTGAATGAACTCATTACGTTGTTGCTCATATTGCTTGGTTAGCTGGGTAAGAGCTTCCTGTTTTTGAGTTTCCAGCTCTATTATTTGTTCCGTGTTGCCGGCCGCCAATTTTATTTCATAATTATACTTATCGGTGATCAGTTGTTTTTCGGCATCCAGTTTTTGGCCGGGGAGGATGGCTTTATCAACGTTTTTCTGATCTTTATCTATAACTCCCTTTTGCTGTTGGGCATCAACCAGGTCTTTTTGTAGCTGTTGGGCTTTAGCAAGATCATCTTTGTTGAATTGGGTAACCATTTCGCCAATATCGATATGGAATTTTTGCTGCAACTGTTCACTCTGTTGCTGATATTGCTCTTGGCTTATTAATTTGTTATCCAGTTGTGCTTTCAAATCAATTTGCTCGGTATTATAATTGGCATGATCTTGTTCTAACTTCTTATTAAAAGCATCGGTAGTTTGCAGGAGTTGTTTTGTCAGAAAATCGGTATAAGCTTTTTCATTATCAGTAGTCGATTTTTGCACATGATTCTTCTTTTCAGTTTCCCTGACGTCATTAACCGAATAATTGCTTAACATTTTATTGATAGCTCTGATACGTTTGATGATTGGCTTTGCTTTGGTCTCAAAACCCTTTGTTCCGGCTTCCAGTTTATTTAATGCTTTTTGTTGGTTTGCCAACTCGGCTTCCCAATAGGTTTTATCATGTTTAGGATTTAAGTTGGCTTTAGGGGCAAAGTTGAGGAGTGATTCGGCCAGTTCACTGTCCAACTTTGCTATTTGGCTTAATATAGCCTTATCTTTTTCTGCAACATCTTTGAATCTCGCATATGCCTTATCTCTCAAACTGCTTTCACGATACGCCCCACCAGTATCTGAGCCCGGGCGATAGGTAAATCGCGAAATACCTTCGTCCTTTTTTTTACCGCTTTTATAGGCATCCCTATCTGCTTTTGCTTCTGCGTAATCCTCCTTCAAAGCCATACGTTGTTTTACATATTCAGTTCTTTTATCCTGTACGGCCTCTTCCATGGCCCTGCGGTTAAGGGAGTTAATATATTCGTCCAATAGCCGTTTACCTTCTTTGGTTTTTATGTTTTCGAGAGTAAGATTTTCTAAATATTTAGGTGATAATTCATTGAGTTGTTTTATCGCTTCAATTTGTAACTCATGCGAGGAATTTTTATTATTTATGATATTTACCAGCATGTCTACTTTTGAGATTTCGCCTGATACGTTGTCGATATAGGATTCCATGACCTCCTTATAGTCTTTCAAAGCCTGCGCCGCCCGCTTTGTTTTTTCGGACTGGAACATGTTGCTTAAAAAATCCAGTATCTGCGGCCCATAAGTAGTGATGATGGTAAAAGTAGCTGATAAAATTCCCTGCCAGCCCTTAAGACTTTCGGTTGCAATACTAATGAATTCTTTAGATGTATTAAATGCGTCATTAATATCCTTTATTGTATTTTTAATTTTTGCCCCCCAGCTTACGGTTTCCTTGTTTTGATTATTATACTTCAAGATCTCTTTATTGAGATTATTGATGGAAGACTGTAAACTGTCAAAGGCCGCTTTATACTGGGGTATTTCTCTTAATGAGTCGGTATTGATATTAATATCAACGTTAATTTTTTGATTATCCATATTTTTATGTTTTAAATTCCATTTGGCATATATTTATGTGAGAAAAATTCTTACAGCAGATAGAAAGTAGAAATGTGTACTTATAACTTACCTGAAATTTGAAAGCTCAGCGTTTGATATCAATAGTGGGTCAAGGTAGATATCCTTATTAGCGAACGTATAGTTTTTAGGAATCCCATATTTATGCTCATAATCATTTGGATATTGTGTAAATACCTTTTTATTGGGTTCTATAACGTACGCAATACCTAACATATATTTTCCGTCAAGGACTTCTATATAAACAAGGCTCGATTTGATGAACGTGCCTATGTATCCGGATTTCTGTTTTTTTACTTCATCTAAGTCAAATACTTCTGTGAGTGGAAGCACATAGGGTTTTAACGAAGTTGCATCGGATAATTTTATATCATTAACTTCCTTGTCAGTTAAGCCTAAGGGGCCTATATCCTGACTGGTTATTGGTCTTATTAAACGTAATGTACCTAATGCATTAACCCGTTTGTTGTCAAAATAGCTTTGGGATACGTATACTTTATCACCCTTATCAAAATGTGGACACTGGAATAGATAAGCATATCCTATTGTTATATAATTGAAGTTCAAATATCCAATTATCGCTATTGTAATAGCACATGCTCCAATTATCCAGGCTTTGGCATTGCCTTTTCTGTTATTTTTCTGATGTGTGCTGAGGGAATTATGAGCCCCTGGAGTTTGTGATTCGGTCATGATAGATTTGGTTACTAAATATTTTAGTAAAAAAAACAATAGAATATTCAATTGCAAATAATAAGTAAAGTTGTGGAGAATAACTCCCCAGCAGTTCGAATATCCTCCGTTTGAACCGATATACTGATGAGAACAGACGCTCATCAATATCAAATAAATCAAAATTAAGTACATGAGCGTTGACGCTCATGTAAGGCTGCATTCAAGCTAAGACACCTGACTGTGCGGGTAGTTGTAAACTACAGGCATAGTTGTCCGAAGTCAGAGACATTCGGACAGCACAGAACTCTACGAACAACGGGCGTTTTTTTGTCTTTTCTAATCATGGCCGTAATATTCGGCTTTTGTTATTTTTTTGTCTTTTAAATCCTTATTTGATTTTTAAATATCATCAGTTATTTGTGGTTTTGTTTAACTATGTTTTTGATATCAAATTCAAGTTTTGGGTTAGTAAATATATCCCCGTCATGGCTTAAAACGTCGGTATAAGCGGCAAAATCAATATCTCCAGCTTCACTTTTTTGAAATGAGCCACTTACTAAAACATTATCACCTTTTGATAATTCTCGTAATGAGTTTTTAACTGAAGATTTTTCATTAAGTGGTATTCCTGAGGATAATACTATACTACTATATTCTGGATATTTTTCATCTTTGTCTGGCATTATCCCCTTAGGAATAAGCAACGTGACCTCTATAAAATCAGCAGGCCAATGTTTGACACTAATTTCATGAACAATGGCATGCCATTGTTTAGCTTCATCATGTAGACTATCAGTGATGAATTTTATTAGTGAAGTTTTTTGCTTCTCATAAGTTTCAGTTTTCTTAATTTCATTTGTTTCGAACTCATCGTAAAGTGAGTCTGCAAGCTGGAATTTTCTAATTAGTGATTGTTCCTCAAATGGTCTATTATCAATTTCAACTATTTTAGCGGGCGGCGGTGTTGTGTTGCACCCTAAAAGAAAGAAAGAAGGAAAAAGTAATCTTGAAAGCTTCATGTAATGATATAGTTTAAGGTATTGCTAAATATTTTAGTAAAAATAAGCAATAGAATATTCAATTGCAAATAATTATTAAACTTGCGGATAATATATTAGAAGACTCTTTTGCCAAAACCCGTAACAAAATAGCAGGCTCATCATCTTCTTCAAAAAAAATCAACCATATGATCATCTTAAAATCTGATTCTTTTAGTTCGCATAAAACACTTACCCGCTTTATAAACGAGAACCTCATCAAACGCGAAGACATATTGAAGATTACATATGAGGAAAGTACAAGTTTTTATATTATTTTCTTTTATGGAGAAGACTCGGTAGAGGAAATCACACACGGCTTGTTCTCTTAACCCAGTTTTACCAGCTCTACCTTAGCAGGCTGCCCGCTGCGCCAACTGTCAATTTTGTTGATGTAGTAATAGCAGCCATCCTGTTCCAGGTAAACGGGGATAAGAAGATTGAGCTCCAGGATATCGCGCGGACTGAGCAGAAAGTAGCGCACCACTTTTTTGGTTTGCTGCAGTATTTTTTCCAGTTCGGGGTAGTAGGCAATGCGCAGATCTTCCCACAACAGGCTGTGCTCGCCGCCAGGTTTATAAAAATAGGGTACGGATATTACATCATTCACGGTAATACGATTACTACCATCGGTAAAGGTAACTGATGGGGTACCGTTTTGCTGACGCAGGTCGATCTTTTGATCGATCAGTAAACGTGGCTGGGTATTGATGCTGAAATCAACGGCATCGGCATCCTGCAAGGTATCTATCTTTAATATTTGCGCCATATTGCCACCAATGTATGGCCGGTTAAGGGTAGGGGCAAACTGGCTCTCGAACAGAGCTGTAGTTAATGGCAGGGTTTTATCGGCCACATTGATCTGGGCGTTGCCAAAGTTTTTGGGCAAAATGGCATCATCCTCCTTATAGGTCATGGTGTTTACCTGTGCATAATTACCCAGCTGAAAGGATACGGTTTTACCCTGGTCAACACATTTGCTTGTCCAGTTGGTAGCCACAGGTATATTACTCACAATATCACGGAAGGACGAAAATGTAACGGTGCGCGTGGTATTGTTAGTTTGGCAAATGATGCCGAAACGCTGCAGGGTGTCCTTCAACAGATCTTTCTGAGTAATATCCGGGAAAATGCGCTCGCACTGGATATCCTGTCCAAATAAAATATCCTGACCATCAGCCTTAATGGTTAGCTCCGTAGTGCCGGGCATGCTAAACCGCGAACCGGTGTAGCCCTTAAATTCATAACCAATATGCAGCTGCCCGCCAATGGGTAAATCCGCGTCAGCCGAGAGCGTTACCGGATCCGTAGTGTTTTTATAGGCGTAAAGATTGAAGAACCCCGATTGTTTATCGATAACGATATTGTCTTTCAGATCAAAATTATGGGTAGCTAATGGAAGTTGAACACCATTTACCGGGTCGGTGTAAATGATATTGATATCCAGGTTAGAGGCATAGTCGCCAACAAATTTCCCGTAGAAGTAAAAAGAAGGTATTTTTACCGTGATAGTAACTTTCGTAACAGCCTTCGCTACATACCTGCCTGCTGATGCCTGGTAATTTGGATCGCTGTTAAGGATGTTTTTAAAAACAACGGTGCCGGTATTGTTTCGGGTATCGGGATGTGAAACATTTAAATCATTACCTAATGACGCGTTTACACCAAGGGCCGTGGAGTTTTGATAATCCGTACCATGCTCAAAGTTGTCATTGGCAAACTGTACAATGAGTTTATCATACATGGCTTGCCTCAACAGGAACGAGCTTTGATCGATCTTATAACCCGCCGTTTGTGCGAATAGTTCGATAGCTGTTTTCAGGAAAAAGCCTGGTCGTTGATAACGCACATCGATTTGAGGGTTATTTGAAAAGTCGGTAGCTATCCGGCCATAATCAATCACGGGCCATATATAGCCGTTGGTGTTGTTTTGTGAATGCGCAACCGTATTCAGATCCCACGTATGCTGATATGGCCCAAATGCGTTTTGCTTGCCTATCTCGGTAGTGGTATCGCCCATGTCATAAATTTTTACGTCCAGCGCGTCGAAAAGATCAACATTGCCGCTGAGCACGGTGACGCTGGCTGTATCCTGTTCAATAAGGTTAAGCTGGGCAATGGCCGAGGGCACGATCTCCAGTCCATCCTGTATGATCCGGGCTTCGTAATTATCATAAGGCAGGTTGGTGGTGAAGGCCACATCATCCGGGAAGCCCAATATCTGCCGGTTACGCTGTGTAAGGAGCAGCTTAAACTGGTTACTGGTATTGCCCTGCTGATTTTTTACCTCTGCCAGGTTATTGATCTGGAAGGTGAGCGCGATAGGGCTATCATCACTCAGATCAACCAGTTGATTGTTGAGATATAGTTGTAATTGGTTCATTTTGATTTCGGAATTGGGATGTTGGATTTTGGATTTATTTTTGATTGGGATATTGGAATTTCTGAACCTTGATTTATGAGATTGAAGGATTTTCATGATTCCTGTTTGATATGAAATCCTTTAATCCCCTAATCAGGTAAATCATGGTTAAGAAATCCGAAATCGAACATCCCAAATCCGAAATAACCCTACTGCGTTTGTATATTAATTGACGGCATGTTGAACGTTACGCTGAATGGTGCTTGGCCATTGCGGGTTTCATACTCGCTATAGGTTGCGGTATTGATCACAATGGTTTGCCATTTTACCGGATTTTTGTTCACCAACATCTGTACTTTGGGCGAGTATTTGATAGACTGTAAACCCTTGATGTCATTAACCGAAAGGTCTTCAGCCATCACCTTCATTTTTTGCCCGGCTGTTTTGCTGATCACCTGTTCAATGCCTTCCTGGTTTTCCCAGTCGCTTACAAAATTTTTAATGATCACAGCATTCTGTACGTCCAGACTTACCTCCTGATTAAAAACAAAACGATAGTATTCCCAACTGCCGCTCAAACCTATCCAGCGCAGGTAAACGGAGTTATCATCAACAGCATCATCTATCCTGATGGTTTGAGTTTGGGTAACGGTATGGTTAACGTTCTGCTCGTCGTTATATTTGAGATCAAGATTCATATAAAAAGCCTCCCGCGGGAAGTTGCCGTTGATGTGCAGACGATTAAGCCCCAGTTGAGCAGCCAAAGGTGTGTTTACCTGGGTCTGATCGGCGATGATAAATGAACTGCCGTCCTCGTTCAGTAACCAGGAGCCATCTTCATTAAGTAGATAGCTTGTTTGCTGTCCGCCGGCAAGCGGGTTGCGGTTAATATCCAGTAAAGTGAGCTCTGCATATAGTTGTAAGCCTAACAGATCTTCGCTGTAAATAAAACCGATATCAAAAGGGTAGCCGTTGGAGTAGGCAGGCTCTGTAAAATCAGTTACCCAGCGGGCAAGCAAGGTAGGATTGTTCATGGTTTTAAATGGTACATAAGCGGCCAGGTTACCGCCATAACGCTCGCCCAGTTGTTTGGCAGCATACATCACATAAAACGGATAGGGTAACGATCACCTGTGCATTGGAGAAATAGTTTTGCCCAAAAAGGACCGATCCTCCCAAACCGTTAAATGGGGGCGCATTAATATCATTCAGCATGATGTATTTAAGTTAAGAATTTGGTATGGAAACCCTTTGCCTGAGTGGTAAAGAGCTTTATGTTTAAAGTGCCATTTGGCATAAATGAATTCAAATATACTAAGAAAATTAGTTAAATCAAAATATATTTGATTTTGGAGCAAGGATTTTTAGAACAAGGAGTAAAGACATTTGATATATGGATTGGGATTTCGAATTAAGGATAAAGAATGGAATGCTTCAATACTTTCTTTAGTATCCTGCTCTTCATTTTGCTTTATTCTTACTTTTCCTGTCCTTGCTCTTTGCTCCAAAAATCCTTGCTCTACTCAAAGCATTACTTCCTTTTCGCTACCAGCGGGTAAGGGGCCTGTATTTAGGATCTCCACTTTGAGGGTATTACCGGTTTTTGAAACTGGTTTTTGTACCTCCGGTTTGTCATTCCATCCCAGTGTTTTAAGCGCGAATATAACTCCGGTTGGTGTTTGATATAAACGCGATTCATAGGCAGCTTCTAACCGCAGGCGTCCGCGTTTTAATACACGGGCATGCTTGCCGCTATCCTCATAAGCTTCAAATTCCTGCTTGCTGCTAAAGCCAAGGAACAGCGCCATACCTGCTATGGTGGCGGCTTCCGGTTCGCGGTTCAACATCTTTTGTGCTTTTGTAGTAGTAGTTTTCCTGTGGACTGTTTTTTGTTCGATAGGGGATGATCCTTCAATGTGTTTAAAGTACTGATCAATACGGTTGGCTAATACTGCCGCTGATTTTGAATAATAGGCATGAATTTTCATAGATTAATGTTTGAATTGTTGAACAGGGATTTTGAAATAAGAGCAAGGATTTTTAGAGCAAAGATTTTGAAACAAAGAGGTGGGATTCCCGAACTGTGCAAACATGTTGCTATTTAATCTTTGCTCATTCCTTCAAAAATCTTCGACCCAAAAAATATGACATGAATGACGACTGGAATAATCACTAACAAATATCGGAAATAAAAATATAAAATGCTAATTTTTTTGGTAATTTATCGCAATGATTTGATTGGCAGCTTGTTAATTTTTGAAAGTGGTTTATCTACTCCACACTTTGCAAAACACAAAACTTCAGCACAAAATTTAGCTATAAACTTTGTGTGATGCCCGTCAAATTAGTTTATAAAAACAACCTTTTGGCTTATTATTTTTATTATTGCACCCGATAACCATTTATATACCCGGGTACTATCATAATGCGCATACAAAAAATACCTGTTCTTATTTTTACTTTGGCAGTTTTCTTTTTCGGCAACGAAAAAGTATGTGCACAGGATAAGCGGTATATTCCACTGGGGCATCCCAAATATAAAGATACCTTAATGGTTGTTCATCCTGATACTACTTTTGAAAAGGATATTTTTGACGTTATCAAATCCATATTTGATAAAAATTACAAGGACAGCAAAGCCGATTCGGTGACTACCAAACCGGTGTTCTCCATTGTACCGGCCATAGGATATACCTTGCAAACAAATCTGGCTGGTACCCTATCGGGTAATGTGGTTTTCCGTACGGCTCCCAATACCCGTATCTCTACCATTACCATCAATCCAGCCTATACTCAAAAAAAACAGATACTGATACCCCTGTTATCCAGTATCTGGACAAAGAACAATAAGTACAATTTTGTTGGCGATTTCAGATTTTATAAATATCCGCAAAGTACCTATGGTTTAGGAACCAATTCCAATCTGGCTAATGAAAATCCGCTTGATTATTCCTTTTTCAGGTTTTCAGAAACAGTACTAAAACAAATTTCTGGCAATTTTTATGCAGGTCTGGGGTATATTTTCGATAACCGATGGAATATGTCTGAACGGGGGCAAATCAATGGCGGTGTTTCCGATTATGAACGATACGGACCCATTGCCCGTTCCATTTCCACAGGCATAACTTTTAACGCGCTGTTTGATAGTCGCGATAACTCCATCAACGCCTCACGCGGCTTTTACGCTTCTTTGCAATACCGCGATAATTATTCCTTTTTAGGCAGTACCAACCCATGGCGTTCGCTCATTATCGACGTACGGAGGTACTATAAATTTCCGCAGGAATCTGATAACGTGTTGGCTTTCTGGTCATACGATTGGCTGATCTTGAATGGCCGCCCGGCTTATCTTGATCTGCCCGCCACCGGTTACGACGCCGGCAACACAACCGGCCGTGGATATATCCAGGGAAGGTTCAGAGGAGCGCAAATGATTTATCTGGAGAGTGAGTATCGTTTTAAGATTACGCGCAATGGGTTATTAGGCGGTGTGGCCTTCGTCAATGCGCAATCTTTCTCAGCTACTCCAGGCTCAGGATTACAAAGTATACAGCCCGGCTTTGGCCCTGGTTTACGGATCAAACTCAATAAAGTGTCCAAAACGAACATTGCTATTGATTATGGTTTCGGCCGGGAAGGTTCCAGGGGCTTGTTCATTAATGTGGGCGAGGTATTTTAGAGATATTATTTTGTGATTGTCTTTTTTATAGATGCACAAATACCATATTTTTTATGAGGTTAATAATAATGGTGATTAATTGTAAAAAAATGTTAAATTTTTGCTTAAGGCTATCAAACTGATGAAATTTAAACTATTTATTATTAATTTTAAGCATCTATTAGCCTATGAACAGTATTCGGTTTACTAAATGGTTATTTTCTATGCTTTTGCTCATCTCGGTGACTGTTTCGTCATGCCAGAAAGATGAGAATGTAAAGGGTATGGATGCCAATAAGTCAATCGCAGCTGCCGATAGCGCATCCACCATGAGTGTTACCAACGGCCCTGGTAACTTTTTGGCCGGTAAAGGAACACTAAAGATCACAATTGAAGATTCTACTTATACGTTTGATGCGGCTACAGACTCTGTAGCTTTTATTAGTGTGCATAACGGTGATAGTAAATATTTCGGTATTACAGCTATCAACAAGGCTCATACCATGAGTTTTGGCATCAGCTCCGTTGGCTTTGCAGAAGCCAATACAACCAGCAAAGTAGCAGGCAGTCAGTTTCTTTTCAAATTGGATGAAAAAAATCCAGTATTGCAGTATACCTTAACCAAGTACGGTGGCAAAGATGATTCCGGAAAAATTAGTATTGAAAGGTATAATAACGATAATCTTATAGCAAAAGGATCTTTCTTTACCTTTTTAGCCAAGGATGACAAGGTTAATTCGCCTTTTTACAAGGTTGAAGGCAGTTTTGAACTTCAGTTTAAATAATTTAACTCTCCGTAATTAACAGCCCGATTTTTCAATAAGCCTTAAATAATTTTTGTTGCGTAATTTAAAGGTAAAAAAGACTAACATATCTCCTATGCTTTATATTTCTGACCAAAATATGCCCTATTTTTAGTACCTTTACAGAAATTTTAAGGAGATTAATGAAAGTATTTATAGCAGGGCTTCCTTTAGAAGTAGATGAGGCCGAATTAACAGCAGTTTTTGGTGATTTTGGGCCGGTTAAATCGCTCAGGATCATTAAGGATCGCGAAACAAAAGAGAGTAGGGGTTTTGGCTTTGTAGAAATGGTTAACGATAATGAGGCGAAAGAGGCTATAAGATGCATGAATGGTGCAAGTTATTATGGTCGCCGGATTACGGTTAACATTGCGGAAGACAAAGGTCCGGGCTTTAACGCCGGGGGCAATAGCACGGGTAAAGGCAGCTTTAAACGTAATTAAGTAACAAGCTAAAAGATATTCTTTTTTGATATAAGCCGGATTTTCCGGCTTTTTTTATGCGTCGTGATTTTATTATACGGGCTTCGAAACTAATAGGCCTGAACCATAGATGAGCTATTGATATTAAGTGCGTCCAATAAATAATCAAGCCTTAAGTTTAATTCGTTAAGCGGTATTTCGCCACTTTCAAGTGCGGTGGTAAGTAAATCTAATTCTGCGGTGATATTGGGGGCAGCTGTGTTCAGGTCAACAGTAGTGTTATTTAACTGTTGCCGATTCTCTAAAACGTTAATTTTAAATTCAGCAGCGGTAAGCAGGTAGATTTGTTGTACATCATTAGTATACAGGTGATTAGTTATCTTACTTTCCTGTTGGTTATTGAATACAACTAAAACTATAGCAGCAATAATAGCGGCAATTACAAACATCATTACAGGTTCCATCTTCGTCAGTTTTATAATTTAGGTGACCGGAGCAGGGGCTCTCAGTAGTTTATTAAAATAAATATATGAGTATTATATGTTACTTATTACCGCGATGTTGATAAATCGAACAAATGTTGAAAAGTATTTAATTTTTGCCTCCTGATTAATAAAAAAGAAGCGGGTTGTGTTTTTTATAGGGCTTACAAGTCGAATAAACTTGTTTTCTGAGTGAGAAATACCAGGTTTATGTAGCATAAGAAATTTAAAGTCGTTTTTATAACAGTAAAACCTTAACCCAGTTCTGCTAAAGTCCAGGTCAGCCTCATGGGTGTGCCATACCCGCAATTTGCCTCTCCACTTGGGCTATCTAAAGAAGATATAAATTGGGCTGAGTTTTGTTTATTTGTAATGTTTGCGTTGCTTGGTTTTTAGCTGCACAATAATAACCCATATCATAAACAGTAATATTGTGTAAAATGCAATATTCTGTAGTTTACTGCCAACGCTAAATGAGCAATCAATGAAATGTAGGGCTTTAGCGAGCATGTCAATTGTGATAGTTTAAACTAATGGGTTCTTATGGTTTGTTTTACAGCTACTTATAGTTCAAAAATAACAATTTTGTATTTTAATGTACAGAGTTTTATAGCGGGCTCAACATAATACAATAAATCCCTACAGTTGAATGCATGATAGTTTTCTCTTTGTTTATATATTTACTATCAAACGGCGAATAATCTTTTAAAATATATAGCATATGACCCTTGTTGAATTTTTAAAATGGCTTAAACGAGAGTCGGAGAATGTTGAGCAATTAACCAAACGTAATTATCACACCCATTTAGAAGTGTTATTTAAAACAATTGCGTATGATGGTGCGCGTTTGGATAAGAAGCATAACCTTATGATCACTACGTACCTGCAATATATCGATAATACTAAACGCGATGAATTTAGGAATGATCTGTCTAAAACTGATTTAGGAGAGATTCTTGAAAGTATAAAAGCTGATATAGATTGCATGATCTTTCGGATTGAGCAGGGGAACAAGCCGCTTGTTTAATTGCATTACATAAAATACCATAAGCCCTTGTGGGCTGGGCTTATGGTATCAAAATATTAATGATTGTGCTTTTTATGAATGTCTTTTACAAGACACAGTTTTTTAATATCTGCTATTTTAATGATAAAAGGGCCGTATTTGAGCCGGTTTCCTATCATTTCTGTGGTATTATCAGAATGGGCAACTACTTCTTCCGGATTATCGCCGGCCAGCAGCCTTTTATACATACGATATTCGCCCCATTCAATGTAGTATACCTCGCCCGGGAGTATTTTTTTGTCATGTATTACTTTTAGTGCTACCCAGCAACCATTTTCAAGGTAAGGATACATCGAGTGGCCCCAAACCGGCAGCGCAAAGTCGCAATCCTCAATTCCTGGAAAATTCATCCGGCCAACCGGCATGGAATCATTGATGTCATTATAAACCTCAACCCCCGAGGCGGTAGCCGAGATCTCATACATGGGAATGCCTTCTTCTGTTTTTTTATCTGTGTTTTTTTCTTGAATAAGGCCTGTTTTTGCACCTGTAATAAATTCGCTATAGGTTTCTTTAAAAATTCTGAGCTTTTCTGGATCTATATTCTGCCTGCTCTTTATTATTTCAGTAATCGAGCTGGGTGAATTAAAGCCAAGGGTTTCGGATAATTGAGCGTTTCCCATAAATGCTTTTCCTTTAAGCTGATTATAAAGTATAATAAACTCCAGGGTTTCCGGGCGAATAGTTTTGATCTTACTGACTTTTGGGGTATCGTCCATGTTGATAACTTTTTAAAGATTATTCTTTAATTTAATAAAGATTATTCTGTATGTTTGTTGTGTTGATTTTACTAAAGTACTACATTTTTTTTCAATTGCAAATATATTTAATACAGAAATTAAAGAATGTATGTTACAGAAAACTGTAATAATAAAAATCAACTTCAAAGAATGCTCAAAATGTAAATAAATTTTTAAACATGTATATAGCCTATTCCGCCTTTCAAAAGCAAGATGACCACAATCAGCAAAATGCCAACCCTATTTCCAACCATGAACAGTTAATACGATACCGCGCGTATATAGAAACCTGTTCAAAGTATAGTAAAGAAATAGCTGCTATACAGAAACACCTACCGGGGTGGACTCCAACTTTCAGATAGTACGCCATCTAACAAAAAACACACCTTATTCATAAATTAAAAACAATACCATGATAAAAATTGCGCAAAAACTAAAAGACCAATTATGGTGGCTTATCATATCTGTAGATTATGATTATAGCCGGATTGCCATAGCAGATCACGATCTGAATGATGAAACTCTTACGCTTTGGCTGGAGGACAAACAGGATTATAAAAACTCGCTCGATGAATGCCTGCAGGTTGATATTAAGGCACGCGAGTTTGCCAAAATTATAAAAGGCGAGGGGTTGAACAGTTATGAGGGTAGTAAAATGCACCCAACTAAAAACTTTGTTTACAAAGCACGCATTGAAATAAATGCCCCATTGAAATGGTACCAAAACGATGCTGCCACTATTGAACAGCAGTGGGCTCGCGAGTCGGTTTTAAAAACTATACTAACCCAGCTGGTAGAAACAGAGGCCGCCAGGATCTATGATTAAAGTTTTTGAGCATTCTATTATGCCAAATGGAATTTTATTCATATTTAATAAAAGCGTTAAAAGTAGCTATTATGGCTGCCTTTGGCGCTTTTAACTTTAACAAGATGTGTGAATTGTATTTAACAGATGTTGTAAGAGTAATCTGTTATTTAACCCTGACCTGCTGTTTTTCGGCTTGTTCCGTTTCTACCAATTCATTAACCTCGCTTAGCGCCTCGGCGGGTTGGCTGGCATAATTCAGTTTACGGAAACGCCATTGAGCGAAAGCAGGCTCCTGAAAACGATTGATCAGCTTAAAGAATTTTGGAAAATTGTGCACCTCTTCCAATAATACACCGGTTACTATGCCATTATTATCTAATATTTCACGAATGGTATATTCTTTATCTTTGGTTATCCAGATCTCAAAATCCCTTCTTATTTCTTCGCTTTTTTCAGGATCGATCCTGTCATTTATGCAAATTACCTTATCTCCTGGTTTCATGATCGTATACGTTGTTTGAGCTGTGTTATATTTTATTCGCAACTATTATACACTACAAAGTACCGCTTTTTAAATCGGAAAGTAAAAACATGCTCATAATTATTCCGACTAATAGTAACCCATTCATTAAAAATGTCGTATTAATACGTGATATATCAATGTAGGGGGTGAAATGAATTTCTTTTATCTTTTTCTGGTCATCGGTTCGGGAGTGGTTTATCTGATTTTAAGATTTGATAAATTGCAGCGCCGGAAACAAAGAATGCTTTTAAAGCAAGCCAACAATGTGCAGCCGCTATTGCTGATGCAAAGTTTGCAACAAAAACTTAGCAGGCTAAATAAAGCGATGGTTCATAATTCAACCCAAAGCAAAATAGGTAATCAATTTAAGAAAATATCTGCCGACTATAACCGCGGCCAAATCAATATGCAGGTATATTGTAATCAGCTTAATGAATTACTGCAAAGAATAGGGGAGTGATAATTATTGACACCTCTGTTGCGTATAAATAGGTACTGAGGGCAAAAAAGTAAATAAATATTTGCCAAATAAACAAATTGTTTATTATTGCAGTTGCATATGTCTGACGAAGCAATAATAAAACGGTTAAAAGTAATTGTGAAGGAGCACGGAGGGCAGCTGGGGCTTGCGGGTGCTATTGGGGTTGATCAGGGCTTTATCAGTAAAGTGATCAATCAAAAACAGGATATCAGTTATTATTTGATCCGTAAGCTTTGCTTTCAATTGAAATACTCACCAGAGTGGCTTATTTTAGGAACCGGTGAAAAGAAAATTGATAAACCAGAATCGGCCAAACTGATCACCGAGATCCAGATGATGCGGACGGAAGTAGATATTTTACATGCCCGTATGCGTGCCTATGAAATGGAGATCAAAGAATTGCGTGATCAATTACATCTGGATAAAAAAGCAGGATAATTTAACATTTTAAAAAATTTGAAATAAAAAGGCCATCTTGTTACAGGATGGCTTTTCTGTGTTTTCTTAAATTTTTACCGACAATAACGGCTGGCTATTACCGCGGCCTTTTTTAAACCCAGTTCAACAGCTTTGTTGAAATTGGTACAGGCTTCTGGTTTTTGATTAAGCGCGATTTTGGTAAGTCCCATTTGCAAATAGGCCCCTGCATATTTGGCATTTAGGGTGATGGCCGTAAAGCAATCAGCAAGAGCGCCCTGTGCATCATTAAGACTCAGTTTCAGCTCGGCCAAATCGGTGTAAACATAAGCGCCTTCGCCAAATTTTAAGGCGTTATCAAAGTCATCAGTCGAGCCCTGTTCATCACCTAATTTGCTTTTGGCTATGCTGCTATGTGCATAAGCTTTGGCATTCCTGTTATTAATATAGGTAGCGTTATGAAAATCGTCGGCAGCCCCTGCATAGTCTTTCATGGCTAATTTAACATCACCTCTGAATAGGAACGTTTCGTCGTTTGAATAAATGGCTACCGCTTTATCCAGATCGGCCAGGGCGGCCTTATAGTTTTTTAACCTGGCCTGGATGTGTCCGCGGTTTTGATATACCACTGCTGATGAATCAGAAGTCGAATCAATTTTTATGGCGGTGCTAAAGTCGGCTAATGCACCGGTATTATCCTGGAAGTCGGCACGGTTAAGGCCACGTTTTAACAGAATGGCAATGTTTTTAGGGTTTTTAACAATACCGGCATCATAATCGGCCATGGCGCCTTGTATATCACCGGCGGCGGCCTTTGCTTCGCCCCTGAAAAGATAAAAGTTGGAGTTTGCCGGGTTTAAGCTAATAGCTGTTGTGAAAAGTGATACACCTTTTGTGGTGTATTTAAAAAAATCGGTTACTCTGCCCAGGCGCATATAAACATCCTGGCGCCGCGGTGAAAGGGTTAAAAGTTTTTCAAAGTCCTTTACCGCTCCGGCCGGGTCATTTGTTTTGTCCTTTTCGATACCACGGTTTAAATAGGCGTAAGTATAATTAGGGTTTACCTGTATGGCTGTAGTATAATCGCGAATAGCGGCTTGCCTGTTACCCAGGTTACGGTAAGCATCGCCGCGCACTAAATAGGCTTCGTCGCTTTTATTATTAATATTGATGGCCTGAGTAAGATCGGCTATAACACCAGCAGTATCTTTTAAAGCCATTTTTGCCTTGCTGCGACTTATATAAGCCTTTAAACTTTTGGGGTTTAATATAATCGCACTGTCTGCATCCGATTTGGCTCCCTCACCATCATTGAGTTCAAGTTTAACAGCCGAACGATTTTGGTAAGCATCCGGGTTTTTAGGGTCAAGTGATATGGAATGATTCAGATCATTTATAGCACTTTTATAATCTTTCAAATTGCTTTTTACCAATCCGCGGTATAAATACACATCGGCCCTATTGGGGTACTGGCTAATAGCTTTGTTAAAATAATCAAGTGCCCCTTTACTATCGCCCATGTTATTTTCGGCACTAGCCAGGTAGAAGAACAAATTTTTAAGATTAGGGTTTAGGGCAGCAGCTTTTTTATAATCATCAACCGCGCCTTTATAATCACCCAGATTCCCTTTGGTATTTGCCCGGTAAAAATACGCTTCGGCATTTTGAGGGTTAAAAGTTAACGCTGTGGTATAGTCGGTTACAGCTCCGTTATAATCGTTAATGCTTGCTTTTGTATCGGCCCGGTATCGGTATAAGTCGCCTTTTTGAGGGTTTAACTTTATAGCTGAGTTATAATCGTCAATAGCGCCGGTAAAATCCCCCTTATTATTTTTAGCCAGGCCCCTGTATTCATATAACTCAGCATTATTTGGACTAAGTTTTAAGGCAAAGGAGAAATCCGCAATGGCTCCCGTATAATCCTGAATGTTTGATTTTGCACTGCCGCGGTATTGGTACATTTTGGCATTCTGGGGCTCAAGGGCAATAGCTTTGTTAAAATCATCAATGGCATTGTGGTAAACGCCAATGCTGCTTTCAGCGTTAGCTTTATAATAATATGCCGTGGCAAAATTTGACTTGAGACTTATAGTTTTGACGTAGTCGGCAATTGCAGCTTCATAATTTTTAAGATTGCCATAAGCGTTCGCGCGATAAAAATAAGCATCGCTGTTATTTTCGCTGAGCTGTATGGCTTTGGTAAATTCCTGAATGGCGGCATTGTAATCTTTTGAATTAGCCCGGGCATTTCCATTTTGTATATAAGTACTTGCTGTTTGGGCAAACGTGCTTAAAGGAAGCAGGATAAAAAGTAAGAATTTTTTCATTTATGAATACTGGGTGATATTTTCAGCAACCAATAGAGGTATAACAAAGGCCATACCGAAAATAAAAGCACTCTAATTTTCGCAAAATGATAGTTTTATGGAACCAGGGAATAAAATTTGGGGCATAAAAACCCCATAATCTATTTTTTAAGCAATATAATCCGGGTAGATATTAACCTTATAAGTACCGAGTATTAAGTTTTAGGAATATGATGCCTCGTTTGTTTTATCGGTATGGTTTTGATCTCGTCTTTTATTATAAAAAATAATCGCGCTGCAAATCAGGATGCAAAAAATGGAGAATGTTTCAATAATAAAATGAATCAGAGGGATATGACTTGAGCCATTGGAGATTAAAATACCCGCATCTGGCAGAAGTATTCCGAATAGTGGAAAACAAAAGAACATTCTTAATATTATTAATTTTTCCATAATTATTAACATTTAGTATGATAATGCTAAAGTAGGTATTATTTTGTTACTATTTGAATAAAAAGCAAACTAATTCGTACTACAATTTAAAGGGAGAAATGTTTTTGTTTTTTTTAATAATTTTTCATTGATCTGTAAGTGTATACCCGGTCAATGAGATATGAAAAAGTGAAAATTATTTTTAAATGAATGAACGTTCACTTATATTTGTAATGATAATATGAGACCACGCGACGAAAATAAAGAACAGCTGATACGCCAGAAGGCCATTGAACTGATAGTTAACAATGGGCTCGACGGCTTTAGTATAAGTAAACTGGCAAAAGCCGCAGCTGTATCACCGGCTACTATCTATATTTATTATGAGGATAAGGACGATCTGATCACCCGGCTTTGTATTGATGTGGCCTGGAAAATGATGGAGTTTAGTTTCAAAGATTTTTCGCCGGAGATGGATTTCGCTGATGGTCTTAAAATACAATGGTTAAACCGAATGAAATATTTCAGCAGTTTTCCGACTGAAATGGAGTTCATCGAAATTATGCGTTATTCCCATTATTATGAAAAGGTGAGCAAAGCGATTACTGTTAATTTTGGTGCGGTTTTAGGACCGTTTATGGAAAACTCCATTAAACGTAAACAATTGATACCGCTTCCCTTTGAGGTTTACTGGTCGCTCGCTTTTGCTCCTTTGTATCAGTTAATAAAGTACCATCACCAGGGTAAGAGTTACGTAAATAACAAATTTGAACTTACAGAAGAACTGATGATGCAAACATTAGAGCTGGTTTTAAAAGCGCTTAAACCTTAAAAATTAAACTTTTTGAATAAATGACATTCACTTATGATATATGAAAATGAAACTCAACCATATTAACCTGCCTGTAACCGACGTAGCTGCCTGCATCAAATTTTTTGAACAATATTTTAGTTTTAAATGTGTAGAAATCAAAGGCGATAACTTATTGGCAGTTTTACAAGGCACAGATGGCTTTACCCTGGTATTGATGGGCAATAGCTTTAACCGTAATGGTAACTCTGCATATCCTGATGCATTTCATATCGGCTTTTTTGTTGAAACCCACGAAGAGGTGATAGATATGTATAACCGTTTACTTGCAGGGGGATACCTTGCAGAAAACCCTCCGGGTAACTTACGTGGCAGTTATGGTTTTTATTTTAACGCCCCCGGAAACCTGCTTACTGAAGTTACCTGTCACGCTTAAAAATTAAAAAACTCAAACTCAAAATTTAAACTATTTCATCTTATGACACAGGCATCAGCGTATAAAGAACCCCATCATGTAATGCTGTTTTTTGAAGAGAAAGAAATTACCAATGAACAGCATACCTGTATTAGGGAGCGTATTAGCTATTACGAAAACCTTAAAAATATGGGCAAGGTGTTGCTAAGCGGTAACTTTTGGAATCAGGCTCGTAATTTTATTATAGTATACGTAATAGTATACGTATCTTCAGATACGGAGCTGGAGCAAATTATAGATAACGATCCGGCGGTGCGTAATAATTTGTTTGAATTAGTAAGAGCCATACCTTTTTAATCTGATTTGCAGTATCATTTTCTTTATAATACTTTTTAATTAAGAAATTTATATTCAAAATAATGTGTGTTATTACTCAATAACAATAAACATCAGGTGTTTAGATAAGTTTTATGCGTAAATATTTAAAATATTTCGAAAAAATTTATTAAAATTAACCTTGTTGAAATATTATTTTACTTTTTAAGCAAAATAACTTGCATTGTATTCCTAAAAGGTGTAAATTAGGGATATCAAATTATTTGTTATGGAGGAAATAGCGATTTTTAGAATATTCTCGAGTTTCCCGCTGCTGGGACTCTTAATTCCAGATCTTTCATCACTGTTTATTTTTCCACTGAGGCAGATCTCTGTTACACATTTATATGTTGAAGGCTTTTTATCATTAACCGTTATCATTTGTACTATCGGCATTTGGTACCACCAAAAGCAAGGACGGAGTAATAATATGCAGGTTACAACGGGCAGCTAAATGCTGTTTGGGCCGAAGCGGCTTTAAACAGCTGTTGAAATTATGATATAAACCAATTATAAGCCTATCTTATTTATTTAATACCCCTATGCCCGGTATATTTAAGCCGGGCTTTAATTTTTATTGCCATGGTTAAGTGAGCTAATATTTGCATTTATAGTAATGAATTAAGGTTTTTTCATATTTTTACTGTAATGAACCTTAATCAACTTAACCCTTGCACCTTCGGCGTTATGCACCTTAGCACATATTGGTTTAAAGCCCCTCGCTGTTTAAAAACGGTTTTAATTTTAATGTTTACATGCTTTGTTGGTACGGTTATGGGCCAGCACCGGTCGCATGAGGCGCTAACCTGGGGTGGAGGCGGCAGCGGAGGTGGCGGCAATTTTGAATCGGGATATGCGGTTACATTTGGTGTCGGTATTGACGCCCCACAGAATTATTTTAAAGATATTTACAAGCCGGCCGCCGCATTTAATTTAGGGATTGCCCGTTTTATAGATAAGCTCACCATAAGCCTTAATGTAGGTTATCATAACTATCAGCCCAAGGACGCTTTTAACCCGGATAAAATAACGATAGATATTGGAAATGGTGTAGATGATGGTACCCAGGATCAAACTCCAATTACTCTTTTTACAAGCTACAGGGTGTTTTCTGGTTATGCAAGCATTGTTTACAATATTAATGTAGCAGATGGGGCAAGGCTTTATGGCGGAGCTAACCTGGGTGGTTATTATACAGATTATTCCTATCTGGTTTTTGATCCTAATAGTGATCAGGGTGGCACCGTAGTTACGCCCGGGCGCAAAAACTTTTATATGGCTCCGCGCTTAGGGTTGATCTTCGTGCTTAGTGATCACATCGGCGTAAGTATAGAATCAACTTATAACTTTTATGCGCCACTAAAAAAATCAAACAATAGCGGAGGAACATTTTATACCTCAGTAACCGGTTTGGCGGCTGTTACCTACAAATTTTAATCAAAGGGTTACCGTTTTTTAAACGGAGTTGAAAAAAATTCATCAACCTTTGCGTTGAATTCGTCCTTGTGCTCAATCAGTGTGCCGTGGCCCGAATTGGGCACTATCCATAAATAAGCGTTAGGGATGTTTTGTGCAATAAGCACCGTATGTTGCGTAGGGATTAGGTCATGGTCGCCGCCGATGATCAATGATGGGCATTTGATGGCTTTTAAGGCCGAAAGCTTGATATTAGGCTGAAACCAATCGAGCAGAAATATCTTCCAGTCGTTTTTTTCTTTTGCTGTTTTAAATTCGGTATTCTTTTTGGCTTCGTATTCTTTTTGTTCCTGTTTCCAGTAAGAGGGTATAAGCCCTGTTGAATCAGGCCATAAATTGGCGCCAGTGGATGCCAGCTTAATCACTTTACCTGGATGGCGTATAGCGAGTTCCAGCGCGTTGATGCCTCCATCGCTCCAACCAATAACGTATGCCGAATCGATATGCATAGCGTCAAGTAAACCAGCAAAATCATCAGCCATCATTTCAAAACTCAAAGAATCGCGATCATCTCTTGATTTACCATGTGCCCGGCTGTCAACAGCAATAACTTTATACTTCTTCGCAAAGTAGGGGATAGTATTAGCAAAATTGCCCATACTGCCTCCGTTGCCATGTATCAAAAGTAATGGTTTGCCGGCGCCATAAACTTCGGTGTACAGCTTTATGCCCCTTACATTGTAGTATTTACCCACAGTCGAATTGTTGCCGTAGGGCGTTTTTATTTGAGCATTACCTACGGAAACTATCCATAACAAGACTGCTATTAATACATACAATGATTTTTGAATTTTCATGGGATTAATTATAAAGATATAACCGTCAAATAAATTACGAGCCGGGACATAAATGTATGATTACTTTAATATATTATTAACTGAAAATGTAAAAAACTGTGCTAACACGTTAAGTAATATTACCTTTGCCATATTAATTTGAAATACTTTTAAACTATACGCGTAAAACAATATCCTACTAAATGAAATTAGATAGAAATGTTTTACCACCTATACCAATATATTTTCCATGCCTGCCATTTACCTAAAAAGTAATTATATAGTTTTTCTTCTTTTTTTTATACCTGGCTTGCTTAGCAGTAGCTCCTCTTTTGCGCAGCAGGATGTTATTGGCAGGAGTACTTTTAAGTTTAAAACTGTAATTGTTGATGCCGGACATGGTGGTAAGGACCCAGGAGCCCATGGCGCTTACTCCAAAGAAAAAAGCGTAGCCCTTAGTATTGCCAAGAAATTACGCGATCTTATTAACGACGAAATGAGTGGGGTTAAGGTAATTATGACCCGCAGCACCGATGTTTTTGTAGAACTGCATAAACGTGCAGATATAGCTAATGATAACCACGGCAACCTGTTTATATCTATACATTGTAACTCATCGCCTCAAAGGCATAGTACAGAACGGGGAACATTGCTGCTGGTTTATGGTTTTCACCGGAGCCAGGAACAACGGGAAGCCCTGCGCGAGAATGCCTCTATTTACATTGAGAAGGATTATAAGGATAAGTATAACGGTTACGGGAGCGACGTGGTTGTAAACACCATTGTACTGAATGCTTTTCAGCAAAAGTATCGTAAACAGAGTATTCAATTTGGCGACCTGGTTGATCGTGAGTTTAAAAAAACAGATGGCCGGCGCAGTCATGGGGTAAAGGAGCAAGGGGTATTGGTATTGGCGCAAAGCGGCATGCCCGCGGTATTAGTTGAAACCGGTTTTATTAATAATGCGGCCGATGAGGAATATCTTAACTCAAATGAAGGCCAGAATGCCATAGCCCGATCCATTTTAAGAGCGCTAAAAAAATATCGCGATAACCTGGAAGGGAGATAAGCTGAGGAATTTTCAGTAGCAAAAAAACCGGCACAATTCAATTGGCCGGTTTTTTTGTTGAATAAGTTTAAAAACGGTTTATGGCTGTTTTACGTACTTCATTGCGGTGCCATCGGTAACCGTAAGGGTATCCTGAGCAACGCTTATTTTGTAAGGTAGTTTATTAAAGATAACCTGGTTTACCGGAGTTCCTGAGCCATTGGCATCCAGTGAATTTTGTTTTTGATTCAAGATAAAGAAGATCTGTGAACCATTGGTATTGTAGGTTGCTCTGTACAAAGTGCTGGTTGGTGTACCGGCCGGCGTAGCCGAAACATTAGTTTGGAAAGTGGAGAAATCACCTTCATAAAAAGTGATAATCTGTGTGCTATCTCCTAAGGGGAGGCGATGTATTACTCTTTTCCATGCCCCTGTCAGTTTGGTGTCTTCACCTTGAAGATCGGGCTTTTTGGTGCAGGATTGAATGGCAATAATAAAACCTAATGAAATAACCAGCATTATTGCTTTTGTATAATAATTCTTAATGTTCATAGTAACTTTTTAAGTTTACAAATTAGTTTTTTTAGGGTGTTTTTTGAGTTAATAATGCAAACTTAACATTGTTGTGCCAAAAAAGTTTTTATGAGAATAACTTTTATTGCGTTTTTTTTAGTACCCAAGTAATTGTAAGATTGTGACCGCTGTTTAGTTGGAGCGCATGCCTGATTATAATTGATTCGCGCTATTTTTGGGTCGATTTTTTGAAAAGTGTTAACTTAGCAAAAGCCATAAATAAATCACTATGGAACCTTTTATAGTTACCATCAATAATGTAGATTACCAGGTCAGCCTTCATTCGGCATTTCCCCGGTTATTTGATGTTTATAATAAGAACATTAGTTATACTATAGGAAAAACAGATGCCGGTAATTGGGTATATATAAAGCATGAACCATCGTCGGCTGTTATCCCCCTGGAGCAAATTGGGATGGTTATTGATGAGCATTTACCCGAAGAGCAGTAGGTTTCTCTTTTAAATTCCTCATTGCCGATATGTATCGATATAAAGTCCACTAAAATGGTAGAGATTTGTCATGAAACTTTAATAAAAAGATGTTTAAACATTTATTTTAAAAAAGATCAATTCAAATATATACTTTTGGTGCATAAACAAAAGAAATTTAAAAAAATTAACACAATGAAAAAAATCTTTATCCTTTTGGCCTCAGCGTTTTTATATACGGCTGCATCGGCACAAACTACCTGGAATGCCGACAAAAATCACTCAAACGTTAAGTTTACTGTAACTCACTTATTGGTAAATGACGTTGATGGAACTTTTAAAAACGTTGATGCAACTATAATTGCAGCAAAACCTGATTTTAGCGATGCTAAAGTTTCTTTTACTGTTCAAACAGCTTCTTTAAGTACCGATAACGATAATCGTGACAAACACCTTTCAAGTGCCGATTTTTTTGACGTTGCCAATAAACCAACCATTACTTTCACCAGCACAGGTATCACTAAAACATCTGATAAGCATTATGCGCTTAAGGGTAACCTTACCTTAGTAGGTGTTACTAAACCGGTAACCTTTGATTTATGGTATCGTGGTACTATTACCAACCCAATGAGCAAAGCTGATGATGCAGGTTTTCAGTTAACCGGTGTTATCAAACGTTCTGATTTTAACTTTGGCAGTAAATTTGGCGCGGCTATGTTGAGCGACGAAGTAACTATTAAAGCTAATGGCGAATTTGCTAAAGCTAAATAACTTTTAGGATTTTAGAGTAAGGATTTTTGGAACAAGGAGCAAAGACTGACTTACGGAGGTGTTTTGTATTGTTTCAAGGATAGATTAAGGACTTTTGGAGCAATGAGCCAGACATTTTATATTGTTTAGCATTGTTCAAAAGTCCTTATTCTTTACTCCAAATATCCTTGTTCCAAGAAAGAGTCCTTATTCTTTACTCCAAATATTTTTTCCAAGAAAGAATCCGTGCTCTTTACTTCCAATATATTTGGTCCCAACTACATATCCTCGTCGGCCAACAGTTGTTTCAGGGTATCAAACCAAAGCTGGTTTTTGGTGCCGAAAAAGCTATTATCAATCATGAGGTATATGGTATTGTGCCCATCGGCAACTTTGTAACGAAGCCGTAGTGGCTGCCAAAACGTACCATTGTTTTTGATGAGCGAACGTTTGTACACATCATCAAAGCCCAGGTAAACCTGTTCTAGCTGATTTAAGGGGATATCTAAATAGTTGTACCCATCAATAACCAGGGTACCGGTAGTCAATATAATTTCGCCTTCGCGATGGTGTGGAGGCGGAGTGAGCGCAAAAAGCCCTCCAGCCGCGTCAATTAATGTGCATGCTGCAATTTCATGATCATAGCTCCACATCGCCTTACCTATTTGTAAAATTTGCATTGCTTAAATTTCGACATTATAATTGATAACTGCAACCATGGCATTTTGTGTATAAGCTACTCAAAATTTCAGCCAAAAATTGCCTGGTGTTGACAACTCACCGGTTTAAGCTTTGCTGGAAAGGGGGACATTCCATTTCTCTCCACGCGTCATTACGAGCGCAGCGTGGCAATCCCCTACTTACAGAGCGAACCTGCTTATTGGGGATTGCCACGCTGCGCTCAATGACGGACTTTATATATTCTTCAATTCCATCTTTCCACCACAGGTAAAGAGAAAATTATATAGTGCAGCAATACCCTAACCAGGAATCCTTACCCTTTGTTCCAAAAATCCTTGTTCCAAAAATCATTATCTTTGATCTGAAGAACTATTTTTCGCAGTATTTATTATATGGCTACAGAAGTTAAGTGCCCCAGTTGTGGTTTTGGTTTCCCGATAGAGGAAGTGATGGCAGAGGAGTATAAGAAAGAGCTTCGGCTTAAAATGCAGGACTATACCCGCCAAAAAGAAGAGGAATACCGTAAAAAAGATGAGGAATTTTTAACCAAAGAACGCCTGCAAAAGGAGGCTTTTGAACAACGGCTTGCCGACGAAAAAAAGCAGTTACAATTGGCTATGGAGCAAAACCTGCGTAAATCCATCAGCCAGGATTATGAGAACCAGATGACGATGCTCAAAACATCGGCACAGGAAACCGAAGAAAAGTTAAAACTATCGCGGCAAAAAGAATTGGAGTTTTTGCAGCGCGAAAAGCAATTACAGCAAAAGGAAGAGGAAATGGAACTGGCCATGCAACGCAAATTGCAGGAGCAGCGTAACGAGCTGAGCGAACAGATCCGTAAGCAGGAAAGCGAACGCCACAGTATAAAAGATACCGAATACCAACTCAAGGTAAAAGAGCTTGAAAAACAACTTGACGATCAAAAAAAGCTGGCCGAAGAGATGAAACGCAAAGCCGAGCAGGGCTCGATGCAGTTGCAGGGCGAAGCGCAGGAACTGATACTGGAAGAGTTGCTGCGGAATTATTTTCCGTTTGATGTGATCAGTGAGGTAGGGAAGGGCGTTAGGGGAGCCGATTGTATTCAAACTGTGCGTAACCAGTTTGGACAGGAGTGCGGGAAGATCATTTATGAAAGTAAACGTACCGCCACTTTCGGTGCCGATTGGATAGAGAAGTTAAAAAAAGACATGCGCAGTGTAGGTGTGGATGTTGCCGTTATTGTAACCCAGTGTTATCCTAAAGGAATGGATTGTTTTGGCGAAAAAGATGGTGTTTGGATCTGTAGCTTTGATGAAGTAAAAGCGGTATCCTACATCCTGCGGGATGGGGTGATCAAACTATCCAACCAAGCCCGTTCGCAGGACAATAAAGGCGATAAAATGCACTTGCTGTATGACTATTTAACCAGCAGCGAATTTTCTGAACAATGGAAAGCTATCCGGGAAGGCTATATGAGCATGCGCCTGTCCATACAAAAAGAGCGTGATGCCATGGAAAAGATGTGGAAATCGCGCGAGAAACAACTGGATAAGGTATTGCTGAATGCCGCGCATATCAAGGGTAGTGTAGAAGGCATAGCCGGCAGCGATTCCATACAATTAAGTTTAACAGATGATGAGGACGCGTTGTTGTTGGAATGATATAATTTATGTATTGCTGCTACTTCTTTGAGGTGGCAACAATAACAATACCTCCAACCAACAATATGCCACCTAAATAAGGTGGCCAGTTTACAGTTTTCTGCCTGTCGGCCGATACCTGCACCGGGCCGGCATCAATGATCTTTTCTTTTTTGGTATAGGTAAAGCCCGTCCAGATAAGCATAATGATACCCACAACAATAAGTACTATCCCGATGGTCTTGTTCATGGCTTATAATTAAATGGTTATATCATAACAATAAAGTATATCATGATTTGTTTGCTATTTGATTAAAATATACCCATATCAGCGTTTTTGATCGTAAACTTTTTATAGATTAGTTACCTGATTTGCATTGGTATATGTTTCTGTATAACAGTTAATTGATAAATTAAAATACCCCTGGAAAATGAACAATGAGCTAATACTGGAAACCATATCGGTTACCAAAAACTTTTTTGGCGATAAATCTTCCGGTGTTAATAATATAACCATATTTATACCCAAGGGTAAAATTACCGCTATAGTTGGCGAAAGTGGCAGCGGTAAAACTACATTGCTCAATTTGTTATATGGTCATTTACAGCCAGATCATGGCGAAGTGTTTTTTAAGGAAGAGCAGGTTTTGAGCCGGGAACATGGATTACAGCACGCCCATAAGGTAATGCGCCTGGTTACTCAAAACGGAAGCGATATGGATGCGCAATTGTCTGTTTGGGATACGGTAGGTGCCGGGCTCCAGGAAGAAGATAAAAGCCTTACCATACAAAAAGTAACCGAGGCCTTGAATATGCTGCATATTTATCAACTGAAGGAACAACCCTTTGGTAAATTAAGCGGCGGCGAAAAACAACGGGTAACCATTGCCAAGGCCCTCATCAGCCGCCCGGAAGTATTGTTGCTGGATGAGCCTTTTAACCAGGTTGATGCCACCTACCGTGAAGGTTTGCAGCATGATATCCGTTATATTGTACAGGCATGGGGAGTTACGGTGGTGTTAGTTTCCCATGATCCCGCCGAGATCCTGTCGATGGCTGATGAACTGATTGTGCTGAAAGAAGGGGAGATTGTAGAGAATGGCAGCCCCGAGCAATTATATCATTCGCCTAAACTCTTGTATACTTCGCAGATATTAGCCAGCTGTAGTCAGCTTACCCCCACCCAGGCAAAAGTTTGCGGTATCAAAAGCCGGCGTGGCGCGGTGGTTATATACGCCGAACATATTAAGATCGGTGCTTTGGGTAACAAATGGCTGGTGAAGCAGGTGCTGTTCAAAGGTTTTTATGAGGAGCTGATCATCGAACGTGAGGGAGTTATCCTTCGGGTAATGAATTATGACAGGGGTAAATATCTCAAGGACACTAAGATCAGCATCAAAATCAATAAATATTTTGAGTTTGGAAAATGGGAGAATTAAGATAGAATCAAGAAGTTAGAGTCAAGAATTAAGATTTGCTTGCCAAAATGATTTTTCTTGGCTCTTGATTCTTGACTCTTATTCTTAGCACAATTATGCCAGCTCCAATTTTGACTGCTTCTCTTTGCGGTATTTGCTTAGGTTGATGAGGAGCACGCTACCCAGAATGATCACCAGGCCACTTACTTGTAAAAGGGTAATGTTTTCGTGCGCAAACAGCACCCCGAGTATAACCGCTATAACCGGGTTTACATAAGCATATGTACTTACCTGTGTTGCCGGGCGAACCTGCAAAAGCCAAACATAAGCGCTAAACGCGGCTATGGAGCCAAAAATTACCAGGTAAAGTAAAGCGAGCCAACTATGCGTTGGAATATTTTGCCATTGCAGGTTTTGCACCTCATGATTAAAAAAGCTCGACGGTAAAAATATAAAACCGGCGGCCAGCATCTGCCAGGCTGTGTTTACCGAGGCAGATCCTTGTGTATTATTATATTTTGAATATAAGGATCCGGATGCCCATGACATGGCAGCTATGAGCAGCAACAACATTCCCGGCAGTTTGGAAAGTCCCGATGAAGAATTAAACAAGCCTTGAATTTGTTCGCTAAACAGTAATACAACACCGGCAAAACCAATGATCAAACCAACAATGGTAGATGTGCTTTTGAAATTTACGCGCCAGTTTTGTTTGTCAAACAACACAAACCATATGGGGGCCGATGATACCATAATGGCCACCATAGCGCTGGGGAGCGTTTGCTCAACCCAAATCACGGCGCCGTTACCTATTACCAGTAACAAAAAACCGGTAACAGCGGCATGGATAATATTGCGTTTAATAAAGATCTGTTCGCCTTTAATTTTACACCAGGTCAATAACAAGATACCTGCCGTAAGAAAACGAAGCGCGCCCAACAGCATCGGTGGAAACCCATCGACAGCCATTTTTATAAAAAAGTATGTTGACCCCCAAACAACATAAACTGTTGCAAAGGCGATGATAACCATTAATGGTGATGCGGATTTTTGAGGTGTTAAGGCCATGATGATATTTATTTTTCGGGTATAACTAATTGTTGTTCTTCTTTAACCGTTTCCAACACTATGGTGGTGCGGGTGCTGATGATGTTGGGTATCTTGCTAAACTGGTTACGCATAATGCTCATCAATGAAGCAGAATCGTAAGTGCGTACTTTTACCAGGTAGCAATCGTCCCCAGCTACATGATGTACTTCCTGTACTTCGGGTATTTTGGCAAGTTCCAGCGTTGCGCCGCTGTAACCCGGCCCGTCAGCTGCCTTCATAAATACAAAGGCCAGCAGTTTTTGCTGTAAAGCAGCAGGGTTAATGCGGGTGGTGTATTGCTGGATCACGTTTTTTTGCTCCAACTTTTTTACACGTTCCAGCACACCTGACGGCGCCATGCCTAACTCGCGAGCCATATCGGCATTTGATATACGGGCATTTTCCTGCATCAGGCGTAAAATGTGAAGGTCGGTTTTATCTAAAATTATTTCTGTTTCGCTAATCATTCTGTAATATTATATAATTTTTGAATTAAATTCAATATAACAAATAAAAAATGAATTTAATTCGACAAAAGCATCTATTTAATCTTTGAACGTATAAATGACTAAAAATATGCGCGTTCTTTGAAATACGAGATTACCTTGGTATAAAAGTGGCTTGCTAAAAGTTTAGCGTATAAGAATTTAAACGGAGTTAAAAACTTCCTATATCTGGCTTTTTATTTTGAATATTGATTTAGCAGCTTACTTATTTATCCAAAATTATGCCCTGAGGTACAGCCGTTAAACCCGAAACTTGCTGTATGCTGTCGCGATAATTTAGCTGATGAAGGAGGGGAGATATGGTCTTGAATTGAGCGTACCCTATAAAGAACAAACACCCGTCATGGTTTGATGACAGGTGCAAGTACGATAAGGTTAAGGTATTTTACTATTTCGTAGCCAGCAGTTTTAATAACTTGTCGGGTTTTGTTTCATCAAAAGCTGTTTTTACATACTTGTAGCCGCTTTTAGTGGTTGCAGTAAGTAGTTTAGCTTTATTCCCTTCTTCGTCTAAAACATAGGCTGTACCATTGTCATTGATCCAGTCAAAAAGCACATCTCTTGTAGTAATTCCGCGATTTTGTGTGTAGTCATCAATCCACACTAATGAGTTGATAGCCAGGTAAGGATTATCATACTCACCCATCGTGCTGTTTACTCCGGTTATTTGTAAGGGCATCGTTAAATATTATCAGGGTTTGAATGTTTTAAAACTCTGAAATAAATGTCAATCGAACAATCCGTGAAAACACCGTATTTTTGCGTGTTCAAACACGGTGTTTTCACGGGTTGTTTTAGTGGATTATGATTCCCGGGTAATGTGTTTTATTTTACTGATTTAAATTTTTTTTACGGGATTTTATCATTTTTAGCTGTGTTTTGGTAATATCTGCTAAAAATAGGTGCCATCCCGTATATGTTGAAACTTGTCGAAAATCAGTAAACATCAGTTATGCTTTTTTGCGTAGTTCGATAACGGTGATTTCTGGCCAGATGCCCAAACGGCCCGAAAATGCAAGGAAACCGAAGCCCCGGTTCACATATAAATAACGGTTTTTTTCGTTCGCCAAACCCGCCCAGTCAAGGTAGCGGTATTTTACGGGGCTCCACCTGAAGCCTGGGATCTCGACACCAAATTGAGCACCGTGGGTATGGCCCGAAAGTGTGAGATGGATATTGGTTTCGTTATAACGCACCTGTTCTTCCCAATGTGTTGGATCATGGGATAATAAGATCTTAAAGGCATCTTTTGGTACACCTTGTAATGCTTTATTCAAATTACCGATCTGAATAAAGCCGCGCCCCCAGTTTTGTATCCCGATAAGTGATATTTTTTGACCATCTTTCTCGATGGTCACATTTTCATCCAACAGCAGGCGATAACCTAATGTTTGGTGGTGTTGCTTTAACTTATCCAGATTGGCGGCCTTTGCATGTTCACTATCCCAATGTATATAGTCGCCATAATCATGATTTCCCAATATTGAGAATTGTCCGTAAGGCGCTTTGATCTGGCTGAAACGATCAATATAGGGTTCAATTTCAAAGGCGGCATTATTAACAAGGTCGCCGGTAAATACAAACAGATCGCTTTTTTGAGCTTTAGCCATATCAATTCCGCGCTGCATGGCCTCGGTATTATCAAAACTGCCTGAGTGGATGTCTGATAGCTGGGTTATTGTAAATCCATTAAAAGCATCGGGCAGATCATCAAAATAAAGCGTGACGCGGTGCAGTTTATAATCATATTTACCCTTAAACATAGCATAAAACATGGAGGTAAATGGAATAGACGCGACTAATACCGCTATTTCACTGATAAACTTACGGCGGGCAGGAAATACAGGGTCGTTACCAGAACGGGAGGCGAGATTGAATAAACCAACAATAAAGCGCCCCAGATCGCCCAGTGATAAAATAATAACAAATACCAGCTTGGTCAGGAAAAACGTAATGAACAAACTTAGTATCCATTCATGAAAGGGACGCATACCATTAGCAGTAGTAAAGCTGCCAAAACCGATCAGGAACAAAGCAACCACCCCAACAGAAATAAAGAGGTAGCCAAACAGCATAGTGTTGCGCCACAGCTGAGATTGCCAGTCGGAGGTTAATGTTTTAAGTCCCGAAAAGATATACCAGTCGAACAATAAACTAATGGCCGAAATAATAAGAAATACTTTTAAAAAACCACTGCCGTGCATATATATAGGTATTAACCTGCAATTTAAAAAAAGAAGTACATTAGAATCAAGAGACAAGAACTAAGATATAAAAAACGCGTCATTGCGAACGTAGTGCGGCAATCCCCAAATTAGAGGGTGGCCCTGCTTATAGGGATTGCTTCGTCGTTCCTCGCAATTGACGCTTTTTTTGTTTTTAACCAGAGTTTGACTCTTGATTCTTATCTTGGTCTCAATTAAACGTAACAATGAAATTATATTATTTATTGTCCGCAGGCCTGTTAATGGCCTTGCATACTAACGCCCAGCAGTCCAAAATTGATACCGTATTTTTTGAGGATTTTAACGAACAAAACCTCGACAGGAGTAAATGGAATGTAGAAGTTACAGGCCATACCGTGAACGACGAGCAACAGGCCTATGTTGATTCGGCGGCTACTATATATATGGTAAAAGGTAAAGATGCGGAGGGTGCGGTGAACGGTGCTTTGGTACTTAAAGCCATATATCAACCCGGCTTTACCAGTAAAGAGCAAAAAAAGTATGATTTTATATCAGGCCGTATCAATACACAGCGTAAAATGGAGTTTACCTATGGCACTGCTTCAGCGAGGATGAAAATGACAGCTGGTGCCGGGTTATGGCCGGCATTTTGGGCTTTGGGTAACGGTAAATGGCCCGATTGCGGTGAAATAGACATGATGGAAACCATAGGCGATTCAAGTTGGGTGAGCCACGCCCTGCACGGCCCTAATTATTTTGGCGATACGCCGCTGGCCTATCGCAACCATTTTGAAAGAGGTATTGATGTTACGCAATGGCACGTTTATTCGGTTGACTGGAGCCCGGCCAACCTGATATTTAAAGTTGACGGTAAAGTAACTTATACAGTCACGAAACCTATGGTAGAAAAATATGGCCGCTGGGCTTTCGATAATAAAAAGTTCATCATCCTTAATTTTGCGCTGGGTGGGGGATACCCGGCAGGTTATAATAAGGTTGCTAAACCATATTTTGGAATTTCAGAAAGCACCTTTAATAAGATAAAGGCTGGCGAAGCTAAGGTATTTGTTGATTGGGTACTGGTTACCAGGGTTAAAGCGTAATTTGTTGTTAAAATTTGTTAAAGAAACGTAACAAAGTCACAGCAGGGATAATACATGCCTTGATAGTGCGTTTTGTTTATAAAATGCAAAAAATGTAAAATTGTCATCAAATTATGGCTCTAATTTTACTTTTTTTAAACATTGCCTAAATAGCAATTGCATATTTTTGAATATTGATCATTAACATCAAACATCTACTATTATGGCCATATTAACAATTCAGATCCCCGACAACGAAGTACATACTTTATCAAGTATAGTTGAACAAGTAGCAGGCAGCGTAATAAAAATAAACGCCGACGAAGACATACACACCAATGAGTGTTTACAAAAAGAAGATTTTTTTATCCAGAATAAACTGGCGAAATCGGTACACAAAAATTACCTGTGGAACGATTAAGCATCGATTATTGAATATGAATTTTTAACTGTTAATACACCATAAAAACAGGAGCCCGGCCCAATAGCCGGGTTTTTGTTTTTATGACGGGGTGCCTGTTCTTGTTTTAAATATTCGGTTTACAGCAACAAGCAAAAGGCCGAGTACTAAAAATACGATCAGCAAGATCAAAGAATTGATGAGTACTTGGCTGTATCCCAGTTTATCTACATTAATAAAGGGATAGGGGTAATAGTTGATGATTGCTCCCCGGATAACGGTGTATATCAGGTAAAGGAACGGAAACCAAAGCCAGTTTAAGGATTGTGTCCATTTTAATTTTTCCTGCCGCGCAAAGATCAGCCAGTAAATAACAAATAATAAGGGGTTTACCGAATGCAGTAAATCATCAGCTAATTTAAACAGGCCGGTTGGATGCCACAAGTTACGCAGTATGATATTATAAACAAGACCAACTACTATAATGCATAGGCAGATTCCCCCAAGTACATATCCTCTTGAAAAAAATCTGTAAAGAGCGTTTGATGGTTTTAATAATAAAGTCCATAAACAAACGCCAACCATCAGATTGCTTTGAATGGTGAAAAAGCTCAGTATTTGTATAATAGCATTTAACAGGCTATTATTTACTTTCATATAAGCCGGTATCGAGATACTTACCTGCAATATCAAAGCAAACCATACTATTAACCCGGTTGTTGCAGCATAAATAGTTGCGGCTTTACTGGGTTTGTATGGAGATAGGCTGTGTTCCATGTTTAGCTATCAGCTTACTTATTGTAATGCTGCTTGTTGTTCACGTTAGTTAACATAACCTGTAATGACTGATCGTTGTTTTTAATGCTTTCAATAATGCCTGCGTTGTTTCTTACAAAATCTACTAAAATATCGGAGGCTTCGTTTGTATTTAAACGTTTGCTGGTTCTGATATTCTTTATCAAAGCCTCTGGTGTACGTATCAGCCCCCATGGAAGTCCCCACCAGCCTAATAGCGCGGTTTTTAAAGTGGCCGCCTGATTTGTCTTTTTTAAACAGGCAGGGCAGCCGATGGAAAATGCTTTTTTGTAATGTGTGAATATAATAATACTAATAACCGTACCACTTAATGCTGCATTAAGCTGTTGAGATGTATCACCGCAAGTGGGGCATGACTGGCTGCGTATAAGGGAGATGTAGCTGTGGAGCTGGGTATCGTCTATATTATTTAGTTGTACATCTATACCTCGTGTGATCCCTTCATCCAATCCACGACTTTTTATTTCGGCTTTTAGCAATTCAAGGGCTTCTGGTCGTAAGCTTGCTGCATCGGTAACTGCCAGTCGGGTGAGTTTATCATCGGGCAGGTTTTTATAGGTAAGACTTAATTGCTCTAAGGTTGGTTGCATAAAGTTTAAATAGTTTTAAATATAATAAAAGAAACCGATGCTCAAACATATTTCAATAAAGAGTAATTGCAATACTTAATAAATGAATAAAATGCTTACCACTATAATCCACTTTTATGCTGTAATTTAGAGTATACGGGTAACCACATCAGGAGTTTACCCGTACTAAATGTTATGAATGGCTATTTGACCATACCTAAATCTATTTACTGCAAACTTTGCAAAACTTGTGGTGCGCGCCCGGTTATCAAAGCGGGTGAGGCAGGTTTGTATGTGGTTAAATGCCCTAATGACGACAGACATTATCAAACCCGCTCCGGATTGATAGATATAGATGACTGGAACCGCAACAATTCTGTATATTATGTGCCTGATCGCGATTTTAATCCGCAGGTATCCTGTTAAGTAACAATTCACTGACTTTGCCCGGCAACTTCGTTTAAACCTATATCTTTAGGCTTTAAAACCAACAATCACATGAACACTTTTTTGAATTTAAGTTCGCATAAGGCCGACAGGCTAAAATGGGGTATACTTTTGCTGGCATTTATTTTACCCGGTTTTTGCCAGGCCCAAACTGCAACGGATGCTGCACCGGTAGTTGACCACATTGCTATTTGCGTTCGTGATCTCAAAAAAAGTACCGCCTTTTATACCGAAGTGATGCATCTGCAAAAAGTACCCAATCCATTTGCTGATACCTTACACCAGTGGTACAGCCTGGGCAATCATGTAAAACTGCATGCGATACAAGGTAACTGCAGCTATAAGCATGACATTACCGAGCACCTTTGCTTTGCCGTAGGTTCTGTTAAGGAATTTGCCAAAAGGCTGGATGAATTACATATCCCTTATGGTAACTGGAAGGGTGATAGTAAGGAACCAACGTTAAGACCCGATGGCGTTTTGCAGCTTTATTTTCAGGACCCCGATGGATACTGGATCGAGATCAACAGCCCCGCGAAGGGGAAATAGGTTCTTAGAGCGGCGAGAATCAAGATGTTAGAGTCAAGAATCAAGACACGAAAATAATAGGTTGATCCGGTCTTTAAATTATCGAAGATATTTAGATCCAGCCCAAGTGTTTTGGTTTTATCTTGATTCTTGACTCTTGCTTCTTGGTTCTAAACCTAATAATCAAGCTCCTGGCATTGGATGCCCGCCTTTTGTAAAAGACTTTCAATCTGGCGTGGGCAAATGCCTTCGGCTTCAATACGCAATATATTATCACAGTCTTCCAGGTCAAAGTTCCACTGCATAATGGCCGGAACTTTGGTGAGCAGGGTAGTAACCCTGTTTACCTGCCGCCGTTCTTTAACGCTTGTTGAAAATATCAGCACATCCATTTTAATTATTGAATTATTGATTTAGTGAATTGGTGAATAGTGAGTGGTCAGTGGCGAATAGAGAGAATAGATGTAAATAGTTTTCTATTCTATTAATTTGGGATCACTCAACTCACAACTGACCACTCACCACTATTCTCCGCTCGCTTTAGCTTCCCCTTCAGTTTTAAAATCGTTCCAGTCGCGGTCAAACTTTCCAAAGCCCTGGCCACGGTCGTTCCAATTACACATACGGTCGCGCATTTTGGCTTTGAATTTTTCCTGTTGCTCTGGGCTCATGTTTTTAAAGCGTTCGGCCATGCGGGCCCGCATAAATCCACCGCCACCCCAACCGGGGCGTCCGCCCCCTTTGCCAAAGCCAAATAATAGCTTGCACAAAATAAATATGCCCATGGCCTGCCAAAAGGTAATGGTACCCAGGTGTAAGATATCGGGCAATAAATTATTCCACAACTGCATCACTACAAAGCTGATGAGCGACAGGAAGGCGGCAACTGCCAGCGGAATAAATATAAAACGCCCTCTATAAAATACTTTTTTCATTTTCTTATTCTTTAATTTTTTTGTGCCACCGGCTTTGTGCAGGTCATCTTTAATATTCTGTTATTTCTTTATACAATTGCTCCAAGCGTTTACGCAAATGCAGCACCGCGTACCGTTTGCGCGATACCAGGGTTTGCATTTTTTCGCCTGTGATATCGGCAATTTCCTGGAAAGACATATTCTCCAGTTCGTGCCATACAAATACGTCCTTTTGCTCGTTGGGTAGTTCGTCCAACGCAATAAATAGCTGGTCCCAAAACAGGTTGCGCAGGTATTCCGTTTCGGGGGTGCTGGTTTCGGTGAATAAAATAGCCTTAAAATCGGCTGTATCGTCCTCCTCGTCCTCGCCGGTAAGCATATCATCCAGCAGGGTTTCCGTCTTTTTTTTATGCTTATCGGTTATTTTATTGCGGGCAACCCGGTAAAGCCAGGCGCTGGTTTGTTCAATAGGTTCTGAGTTGATCACCGAACTAAACTGATACCAGACATCCTGCAGAATGTCTTCGGCATCGGCATCGTTCTTTACCCTCCGGCGAATAAAACCCAACAGGCTTTTACCATACGCTTTAATAGTATGTATAATGTGGCTGTTCTTATCGTCGGGCATTATGGCGGTGATCAATTTTTTTTCTCCTTTAAAGATAAAGACGATTGACCTTTAAAAACATTTTAAATTATTTTAAAGAAAATGAAAGAGGGCTGCCGGAAAACTTTTTAAACCTTAAATTTTAACAAATTACTGCTCAAAAACCGGCTAAAATGGGCTCGAAATCAATTGAAAAATCCTCATTTTAACACTTTTTAACAAATTTTAACGCGATTTTGGGCCGTGTTTGAAACTTTAAAAAGTATTAAATTGCTGGCTGTCAAATAACTGCATACCAAATGGTCGGTTTTTGACCGTGTTTTGATCTTAACAAAACAGCCCGGTTTCCTTTGTGTCGGGAAACCGGGCTGTGGTATATACAAATATAACGAAAATTCTGGAGGATGACAAGGCTTTTCTCTTGACGTGGTATTGGTTCATAGCTGATGATACCCATTGCTAAATATGATGAACAAAAACTTAAATGTCACAATCTGGTTTGTATTATCTGGGATTTAAATCAATCTACCATGGATTTGCAGATAATACGTAATCAAACAGCAGGATGCGAAGAAGCAATACATTTTAATAATGCCGGTGCTGCGCTCATGCCTAAACCGGTTGCCAGCGCCATCAGGGATTACATTACGGCGGAGGAACTACACGGCGGGTATGAAACCGCAGATCGTAAGAGGGAAGAGCTTGATCTTTTTTATCAATATGGCGCCCGGCTGCTCAATTGCGAAAGCCGCAATATAGCATTTACCACCAATGCCACCGAAAGTTACAACAAGGCCCTTTCCTCCATTCCGTTTAAAACCGGTGATGTTATTTTGATTACAGCAAATGATTATCCCTCTAATTACATAGCGTTTATCTCTCTCCAAAAAAGGTTTGGTATTAAATTAGTGCGCGTTGAAAATACCGAAACCGGCGAAATTGATCTGGCCGACCTGGAGGAGAAGATCCGTAAATATTCCCCCCGGTTACTTTCTGTCACGCATATACCCACAAGTTCAGGATTAGTGCAACCTGTAGCCGAAATTGGGTTGATCACCCGGAAATATAATACACTTTATTTATTGGATGCCTGTCAGTCGCTTGGGCAATTGAAAGTAGACGCCTCGTTAATTGGGGCCGATTTTATTAGCGGAACCTTCAGGAAATTTCTGCGAGGGCCAAGGGGCGCCGGTATTTTATATGTATCGGATAAAGCATTGGAGGCCGGCTTTGAACCTTTATTTATTGATTTGCATGGAGCCACCTGGGTTGAGGAAAATAAGTACATACCGAGAAATGATGCGAGGCGTTTTGAAGATTGGGAAAAAGGCTACGCGCTGATGATGGGCAGTAATGCCGCATTAAAGTATCTGCACGAAATTGGTATTGACCAAATTGAATCAAGAAATGAAATACTGATGAACAAGTTACGTTCAGACCTTTCAAAAATTAATTTTGTTAAGCTGCAGGACAGAGGACAAAAACAATGCTGTATACTGACTTTTAGCTGCGATAACCGTTCGGAAAGTGAAACTAAAAAGTACTTTTCTGAAAATAATATTCACATATACACTACCCCTAAAGCAAATGCAATTATCGATTTTACGGAAAAAAAATTGGATTGGGTAGTTCGGGTTTCGCCTCATTATTATAATACCGAAAGCGAAATTGAAAGGTTCATTCAGGTAGTTGGAAATTTATAATACGGAAATTTCAACGTTATGGATGACAAAACTTCTCTCCATGCGAAGAACCTCGGGCCCTTTTTAGGAGAACCTCAGGAGACGGAATTATTATTTTATAAGGTCGAACATAAAGTAACTCGGAGTAATGGCGGCTAATTTACCACCAGTTTCATCTGAAAGCGTACCATGTACAAAACCGTAACACATTGTTCCAGAGCCAGTGGTAGTCATTGAATTTATCACGGTCTGAGATACGTCGAAAACGGGACCTCCACTATATCCCCCTACACTAGGGTTTTCTAAAAGGAGAAACTCACACATCGTTTTAGAATCGGCCCTTTGCATAGTAATAAACCCACTTGATGCATATGTGCGATATGTTAGAGGAGAAAAACGCCTATCAACCCCTATACCCAAAGGAAAGCCGATTACGGTTAGTTGAATGTCTCTCGACACTGCTTTTAAAGAATCTTTACTGATATAGTTAGTAGGTAAAAACTTCCCCTGGAGGAGTCCACTATTAGCTATAGATCTCTTAGGGGAGAGTTTCAATACAGCTAAATCGGCTCGCTTGTGGAACCGCCATATTGGTTTACCTCACTGTATCAAGTCGAGTAAATAAATTTTCATTGGTACATCATTGCTGCCTCCAATAATTATGTAAGAAGAAAAGTCCATAGATTTAGCAACATGAGCTGCAGTAACGATATATGCATCCTGTTCGTTAAGGACAAACAGGCCTGTGCCAGATATGCTGGTATTTATTACGGCTCCTTTGCTATTTATAATAGTTGTGTCTTTGCGAAGATCCATTACGCATCTTACCAATGTATCTCTGCTTATAATCCCACCAGAAATTTGTGCTTCAATATTGGTATATACCAAAAAGGTTAGGCAATAGCTTAAAATAAATTTCATGTCTGTGATGGGATTAGTTAATGCTAAATATAAAGAATTAAATAGGATGAGTAGGAGATTCATAGTAGCAAAGTAGAAGGGAAGAGATGAAGTGGCTGGCCTATGGTTAGTGTCCTACCCCTCTTTCCGCCGAAGGCGAAGAACCTCACCCCAGCCCTCTCCAAAGGAGAGGACTTTACGCAGCATGTTTAGCTCCCTCTCCTTTGGAGAGGGCTGGGGTGAGGCTGTTGTTTAAATTACAAATTGTGCTTACTTTGAGCCAACCTATGAGAAATTACCCCGCCATTAAAAAAGCCTTATACAAACTATTACTGCCTGCTTTATTATTTACTGTTACCGTGGCCCAGGCGCAGGAGTTTGGGGGCAATCCGCCTTCGATAAAATGGAAGCAGGTAAATACGCCGGCGGCACGTATCATTTTTCCGGCGGGAATGGATTCGGCAGGGTTGAGGGTGGCGAATATCATACAGCAAATGAACGGACTTATTAAGCCTACCATTGGCTTTAAGCAAAAACAGGTGAGTATTGTGCTGCAAAACCAAACTACCATTGCCAATGGCTATGTGGGTTTGGCGCCTTTCCGCAGCGAATTTTTTTTAACGCCCGAGCAAAACAGTTTTGACATTGGCAGCCTGCCCTGGCCGCAGCAGCTGGCCATTCACGAGTTTAGGCACGTGCAGCAGTATAATAATTTTAATGTAGGTGTTTCGCACGTGCTGCATTTCCTTTTTGGTGAAGGCGGGCAGGCCCTGGGTAACGACCTGAGCGTACCGAACTGGTTTTTTGAAGGCGATGCCGTATTTAACGAAACTCACGTAAGCGGGCAGGGCCGCGGGCGGCTTCCCTGGTTTTTTAACGGCTACAGGGCCCTGTGGGCGGCTGATCGCGACTATAGCTTTATGAAGCTGCGCAATGGATCATACGTTGATTTTACGCCCGATCATTATCCGCTGGGCTATATGCTGGTTTCCTACGGGCGCGAAAAGTATGGCGATAACCTCTGGAAAAATGTAACGCATGATGCCGCGGCTTTTAAGGGCGGCTTTTATCCTTTTCAGCGGGCCATCAATAAATACACCGGTACCGATTTTAAAACATTTACTAATAACGTGTTCGATCATTTCAAAGAGCAGTTTAAGGATGATGAAAAGCTACCTGCGGCTAAAACCAAACACTTTGATGCCGACCGTGAGTATCCTGCCTATATAAACGATAGTACGCTTATTTATATGAAAAGCTCGTATGATCATATTCCGGCCTTTGTGATCCGCACCGGCAACCGGGAGTGCAAGATCAGCACCCGCTCATCATCGTTGGATAATTACTTTAATTACCATGACGGTAAGGTGGTTTATGCCAGTTATCGCCCAGACGCGCGCTGGGGTTACCGCAATTACAGCGAGCTGATGATACTGGATATAGCCAGCGGCAAGGAGCACCGTATCACCCAAAAAACAAAATATTTTTCGCCGGCCTTTAGCGCCGATGGTAAACGTATCGTGGTGGCGCAGGTGGCTACTTCAGGGGCAAGTGAGCTGCATCTGTTAAATACTGATGGCCAACTGATCAAAGTATTACCTAATCCGCAGAAGCTTTTTTATACCTACCCGCAATTTTATGGCGATGACAGGCTGATAGCCGCGGTACGTGATCCGCAGGGTAAAATGACGCTGGCGCTGATCGATATCGCCACAGGCAACGCTAAATACCTGGTCCCTTTTAGCTATCGTCCCATTGGTTTCACTACCGTTAAAAATGACGATGTATATTTTACCCAGACCGAGGATGTGAACGATCGCCTGTTTGTGCTGAAACTGAAGGATAACCAGTGCTTTGAATTACTGCCCACCGGTCATGATACGGGTATAGGTCATTACCAACCCGCTGTGGCCGACAATAAACTGGCCTGGGTTGGTTTTACCGCTTTTGGCTACCAGATCAATGAAGTAAATAAAAAAGACCTGAAATGGATAGATGCCGGTCCGCAGTATGTACGGCATTTGCCAAACATGGGTATCAGCGCGCTGAGCCGAGATTCGTCAGCCGACATGCTGACCGAAGTAGTGGATAAGCCCCTGCCGGTTGTGCCTTATTCCAAAGGACACGGTTTATTTAATTTCCATAGCATTATCCCCAACATCAGCGATCCGAACTACTCTTTTGCTATTACCGGCGAAAACGTGCTGAATACTTTCCAGTCGCAGATCTCATTTGATTATAACCGCAACGAAGGCTACAAGCAGTTTGGCTTTGAGGCGATCTATGGCGCTTTGTACCCCTATATATCTGCCGGGGTTGATTATACGCTTGATCGCCGCCAGTTTTACAAAGGTAACTACGTGTACTGGAACGAAACATCCATACATGGCGGGCTCGAAGTACCGCTTAACTTTAGCGCAGGCAAGCACTCTACCTGGCTAACCTTTGGCAGCGATCTGTACTATAACCAAACGCGTTTTCAGCAGGGTAATGCAGTAAGATTTAAGGACAGGGATTATGCCTATCTTAACAATTATATATCCTTTAGCAACCAGGGCTTGGTGGCTAAACAGAATATATATCCTATGCTGGCGCAAAGCATCAGCCTAAATTATAAGGCCGGCGTATCTGGTGGGGCTGCCACCCAATTGCTGGCGCAAGGTTCGTTCTATTTCCCTGGACTGGCTACCAATCATAGTTTCGTAGTCAATATAGCGCATCAGCAAAAAGGCAAGAATAACGTGATCGGTTTCTCGAACGATTTCCCCTTCAGCAAAGGCTACACCGCCGAAAGCCTGGACGATATGAATAAGGTGGGTCTCAACTATCATTTCCCCTTTGCTTATCCCGACGCTGGTTTTGGTAACATCGTTTACCTGCTGCGTTTACGCGGACAGCTGTTTTTTGACTATACCCGGGCCACTTCCGATAACTTTTTTACCAATGGCGCCAGCTTTAAACAAAACTTCCGGTCGACTGGGGCAGCCGTGTTTTTTGATACCAAGTTCTTTAATCAGAACAGCATCTCGTTCGGTATCAGGTACAGTAGGTTGTTGGATGAGGATTTTTTTGGCGGTACTGGCCGGAATAGGATAGAGTTGGTATTGCCGGTGACGTTTTTTTAATTAGTGAATTAGTGATTATGCCAGCCGCACCCCTCCCGTGGGGCTACTGTGTGGACACATCTTTTCAATGCACTAATAGTTAAAAAAAGCTGCTCCAGAGGAGCAAAATGTCGGTAGCAATAATAAAAGTTAACCTCTTTTAGTGCCATAGGTACTACACTAACCGACTTAGGGTCTATTAATGCACTATTATTTGCCCCACGAAGTTAAAAAGTGACGTACCTACGGCACGTAAAAATTTCTTTTGATCCTTCTTCTACCGACATTCAGCCCCTACAGGGCACATTAAAAGATGTGTCCACACAGTAGCCCGTGGGGAGGGATTGAAATTTTATTCATACGTCTACTTGGGCTCGTTTGTAACGAGTGCTTAACATGGGTTTGCGTTTAAAACGCAATGGCGATGCAATCGCTTAATCACAATAAGCACTCGTTACAAACGAGCGCAAGGGGGTGGCGATGATCTAAATGTGATTATAAGAAAGGCGCTAAACGAATATGTTGAAACGTAACAACAAATAAATATCTGCTTAATCATTAAATACGCTTAGAAAACATCCACGGCATTCCAGCAGGGCTGATTTTCGCCTGTTTAAGTACGCTATTATCTTCTTGTCGTTGATTGATATTTTAGCATGGGCTTTTTGGAGTAGTTTAAAACCAAGCACACCATAAGCCTGCCTTTCGCAAGAAATACTTACCAACATTGACCGAAGTTCGTTTATCCGTTTTTGTTTTACTAACTGCTCAATGTTTTTATATTCATTTGTTTTGTCAGCAGCCTCTCCACAAAAAAGAGCATACACCTCGGCAGTATTTAATTCATTTTTTAAATCATCAATGGTTTTTGTCGACCCATAAAATGCATTTCTTAATTTAAGATATTTTATGGCCTGTAGCGTATCAATTTTAGGATGATTTGTACGTTTGTTATAGTTATCCTCTTTATCACTTAAAAATGGGGCAGGACCATATAAAACCGAAGCAAAGCAAAGGGTATCATGATGAGTGAGTAGGTTTAAATGATAGGAATATTGCCCGTTAAGGGTAATGTTTATGCGTTGTTGGGTATAGCCAAAATCAACATCCCGGTCAAATTCTATTTTTATGCTGCTGTTGCTGGGTTCGCGGGTTTTTACAATGCTGTCAATCCTGGTATAAAACTGTTTGTAGGATGTTTCTTTATTGGCGACAGCTTCGAATTTGCGATAGAAAGATGTATAAATGTTAGACTGGCTAAAGGCTTCGGAAAAAGCCATTAGCATCAGCAGGATAAATATTAGTCTTTTATACATCGGTTGTTAACTATGTTGTCTTCTCGTCAAGCGACGGCTGTGCTTAGGCCCCGGTTCTGTGAATCAAGTATATCGAATTTTTACATCGGCCGGAGGCCGGGTAATAGCTGACAACCGGCTGGGGCCGGGCGATGGCAGGGGTTCTTTGCTGTGAGGGTTGATATAATTAAGGCTTATTTATCTGTTTATCAAATTCCGCATTTCCATTTAATTGTATCTTAAATGCGCGGTCATCTCCCGCATTCCATTCTTTTATATGTTCTAATTCCTCATTTGTAGGATTATAAAATTCAAAAAAGTTTTTACTCGGCGAAATCGTTTTTACGCCAGTAAATTTAAGTCTTTCTGTCAGATCATTTCCATTATAGTCACAGGGAGCAAAACTTAGCGTATTTAAATCTTTAACATGAATATAAACCATTCGCAAAGAGTCGTTAAATTTAATATCTTCTATTTTGTCAGCCTTCAAATCCGGGTCCTGGATTACACCAATAAAATACCAGCCGATTCTATCAGGATTTACAAAGATCTTTACCTTTTTAACATCTGGATCCAGGGTACAATTACTAAAAAAGACTAAAGTCGCCAATATCATCGTTGTCATTTTTTTCATTGTTCTTACTATTGAAATAACAGGCTCTCCAGCCGAGCGACTGCTGTTTTTTAAATCTTAATTCTTGACTCTAACCTCTTGATTCTATCCCTCAGCTATTAGCCAACTCAACCAGCTTCCTAACCCTATCAACACTGGTTAGGTCGATGCTGTATTCATCGCCGGGCTCGTTGCTCATCAGGATATGATCATTTTTGTATTGCATTTTGCTTTGTACGCTGGTGCGGGCCGATGAATGTACTTCGGTTACGCCGGTAAAATGTACCAGGTCGGCCACGTTGGCTTCGCTTACGCCGCTGCCCGGCATAATGCTGATGCGGCCCGCGGCTTTTTGCACCAGGTGATTGATCACGGTAGCGCCTTCCATAGCAGTGCTTTTGCCGCCCGAGGTCAGGATGCGCTCGCAGCCCATTTCGATGATCTCTTCCAGCGCTTTGTCCTGGTTGGCGCACATATCAAACGCGCGGTGAAAGGTAACACCCAGTCCCCATTGGCGGGCCAGGCGTGCCATTTCCAGGCAGCGCCCGGTATCAATGGAACCATCGGGGTTCAACATACCTATCACCACTCCATCACAACCAGCATCGATACAATACCGGATATCGGCCATCATGATCTTGTATTCCAGATCGGAATATAGAAAATCACCACCACGCGGACGGATCAGTACATATAATTTAATGTGCAGTAAGCTGCGGGCCATTAGTATTTGCCCGTGCGAGGGAGTAGTGCCACCTTCTTTTAAATTTTCGCACAATTCCACCCGTACGGCCCCACCTTCCTGGGCTGCCAGTGCCGATGTTACCGAATTGGCGCAAACTTCAAGATTAACGGGTTTAATCATAGTTGGTTAAGATTATCGTTAGTCGTTAGTTTATTAGTTCATTGGCTCATTAGTTCAGTCGTTCATTAGTAAACATTATATAATTAGCAAGCCCTCTGCTAAGACCAATAAACTAATGAACCAGTGAACTAATGAACCAATTAATAAAAGCTTTTGCCCTTAATGAGCAGATCCTGCTGCTGCGCGTTGCAAACCGCGAAGGAAAAGCCGCTTTGTATAGCATAAGCGCCATATTCGCCTTTTTTGTTGATGGCTAAAAAGCCTACCTGGATCTGTTTGGCGGTTTCAGGTTTCTTTTTGATGATACGACGAACAGCTTCCTTGCAGGCATCCTCGGGTGAATAACCCTGGCGCATCAACTCAACCACCAAAAAGCTGCCCACATTGCGGATCACCTCTTCGCCCACACCGGTTGATGTGGCGCCGCCTACTTCATTATCCACATATAAACCGGCGCCAATGATAGGACTATCACCTACACGGCCATGCAATTTAAAGGCCATGCCACTGGTGGTGCAACCGCCGGATATATTGCCTTTGGCATCAATAGCCAGCATGCCGATGGTATCGTGGTTATATTTATTTCCTGGCTTCTGACCGTTTTCAATATTCATTACCGGGGCATATTTGGCTGTTTTAAGCCATTCTTTCCAAAGCTTTTCAGACTCTGGTGTCAACAGTTTTTCTTTTTTCATGCCCTGTTCAACCGCAAACTGGGTGGCGCCTTCTCCTACGAGCATCACATGCGGGGTTTTTTCCATCACCAGTCGGGCTACCGAAATAGGGTGGGCAATGTTTTCCATAGCAGCTACCGAGCCGCAGTTGCCATTCTCGTCCATAATACAGGAATCGAGCGTAACATGACCATCACGGTCGGGCAGGCCTGTACGACCAACAGTATGACTGCTGATATCTTCTGCTTCGGGTATGCGTGCACCAGCTTCAATGGCATCCAGCGCGCGGCCACCGGTTGAGAGTACCTTCCAGGCGCCTTTATTGGCAATGATGCCAAAATCCCAGGTGGATATGACGATGGGCAAAGTAGTGTCGGTAGTTGACGAAATAGCTTTGGCTACAGCAGAGTTGGATAATGCGGCAAGCGAAGCGCCCGCGGCTGATATTTTGATGAACTTACGGCGGTTATACATGCTGCTAATATATAAAAAACTTAGGTACGTGTTTACCGGAGCGAGTGTGAGTGTGAGAGCGGGTTGCAGAGATGGGGTGTGTAAAGAGCGAGAGGCTGAATTTCAGATTATAACCCTCACATCACTCCCGCACCCGCACTTGATCATCGCACCCACTCCAACTTTACTCAAAATCCTGCGAACAGTTAAAACAATGCCAGGCTTTGGTATTGTAAAACGGGAAAACAGCCGAAAGAAAAGTCGAGAACTTACCCGGATCTGCCGGACCGATATTGGTAGAGGCGCAAAAAGGACAGATGATCACATTATTGGTTTCCTCATCAATTTCTATATGGTCCTGCTCGTGTAAATCGCCCTCGGTGGCCAGTATTTCGCGGCTGCGCTCCAGGTCGCGTTCAAATATTTTGAGTTTAACACCTCCAACAGCCTGGTTATATAGCGGATTGGCACCGATGGTATTTTCGTCGGCAATAAAGCAGGGTATGCCATTATCTTCCAGCTTGGTGCGCATAATATGTGCCAGCATTACATCATAATAGGTTTCCAGGGTTATGATCTTATCTTCAATAGGGTTGGCCATTTGTAATTTGGGATTTCGGATGTTCGATTTGGGATTTGTTTTTATTTTGGATTTTGAATGTTCGATTAAGTATGAATTTTCTAAATCCGAAATCGAACATCCGAAATCCGAAATAATTCATCAAAGGTAGTTTGTTTTTTGCTTAATTTGAAGTTATGAACCGCATCGACCGTATTTCGGCAATTTTGATACAGCTCCAATCGCGCAGGGTAGTAAAAGCTTCTGACATTGCCGAGCGTTTTAATATCAGCTTGCGTACGGTTTACCGCGATGTAAAAACGCTGGAAGAAGCAGGCATCCCTCTTATGGGCGAGGCCGGTGTAGGCTATTCGATCATGGACGGCTACCGTTTACCCCCGGTAATGTTTACCCGCGAGGAAGCCACCGCCTTTTTAACCGCCGAAAAGTTTGTGGAAAAAATGACGGATACCAGTACCATGAAACATCATCAGTCGGCCATGTATAAGGTGCGGGCCATCCTTAAGACTGCCGAAAAGGATATCCTGGAAAATCTTGACGGCAGTATTGAGGTGTTGAAAAACAGGTATCATAAGCCGGCAGCCAATACCGACCACATCCAGACCATACTGGACAGTATCGCCCAAAAAAAACTGTTAACGCTTGATTATTTTGCCGCGCACAGCCAGGAGGCAACCAAAAGAGATGTAGAGCCGGTTGGTATTTTTTTTGCGGATGGTTACTGGCATTTAATAGCCTTTTGCCGTTTACGTAACGATTACCGAGACTTTAGGATAGATAGGATGCGCAAGGCGGTAATAGCCGATGCTTCTTACAACCACAGCAAGCATCCTACCCTTAAAGCTTATATTGAACAAACCGCCAAAGAAAAGCAGCTGGAAACGGTACTGATCCGGGTGGATAAAGAGATAGCCCGTCATTTGGATTACCAGAAATATTACAGCGGCTTTGTGTCCGACAAAGTGGTGGGCAATAAGATCGAGATGACTTTCTTGACGCGATCTATAGAAGGCTTTGCCCGCTGGTTTATGATGTATGGTGATTGTGCCGAAATTGTGAAACCCCAGGAACTCATTGATCAGGTTAAAACCATAGCCGCGGCCATCGTTCAAAAAAATAATTAAACGTTACTTCTTCCTGCTGACATAAGGTTGTCATTCCCCCGTATTTACTTTGCTTAACCATTACAAAGTCTTTAGTCGAAAGTCTGAAGTTCTGAGTCAGAAAACAAATTTGACTCATGACTTTACGACTTAGTACTCATGACTTTATGGTAGTGTTTTTGTGACTTTTTACAAGAAGCATAAAATCACTAACTCACTAAATCATTAATTCACTAATTATGAAGTACTGGATAACCGTAGCATCAAAAGATCATATAGCCCGTGGCATAGCCGGCGGCTTTATGCAGGCCAATCATGGTAAACAGTCTGCTCTAAAAAAAGTGCATGCAGGCGATTGGATGCTTTTTTATTCGCCAAAACAAAGTATGAACGGTACTGAACCTTGCAAAGCCTTTACCGCCATTGGACAGGCCGTTGGCGAGGAGATCTATCAGCATAAAATGACAGAGGATTTTATACCCTGGCGCCGCAACATCCAATTTTACGAAAGTACCGAAGCTCCTATTGTTCCGCTGGTTGATGAACTCGACTTTATTATCAACAAAAAATCATGGGGTTACCCTTTCCGTTTTGGCTTCCTGGAAATAGGCGAAAAGGATTTTGAACTGATCAAAAAACAAATGATAACAGGGGTGCCTCACCCTGTCTTCTCCAAAGGAGAGGGTTCAAAAGGACACGAACCAAGTAAAGTCCTCTCCTTTGGAGAGGATTTAGGTGAGGCCATTATAAACCATAAATAAACTGCATTATGAAACCATCATGAGCTAAAGTTCAGCAATCTGAATGAGTAAACCGGCTCATGATAGCTTCATTACCTTTAAAAAACAAATTACTTAAATGAAAAATCTAACATTAACCACCGAATTAAAATTTAAAGCGCCTGCAGCTAAAGTTTGGCAAGGCCTAACTGATCCAGAAATGGTAAAAGTCTACTTTTTTGGTACCAAATTGGAGTCGACATGGAGGGTAGGGGAGCCTATTTCTTTCAGCGGCGAATGGGAGGGCAAAGCTTATCACGATCATGGTACCATACTGGAGATCGACCCAGGCAAATATGTAAAGTATAATTACTGGAGCAGCATGGCCGGCACCGAAGATAAGCCCGAAAACTATGCCAACATTACCTACAGTTTGAGCGAAAGTAATGGTGTAACTACGCTCATCATTACCCAGGATAATATCAAAGATGAGGCTGCCAAAGAGCATTCAGAACAAAACTGGCACGGCGTTTTTGACAGATTGAGAAAAATGATCGAGTAATTATTGTATTAAATAAATAATTCATATAAGTGTTATAAAAAATTGATATAAAATTAATTATATATCAATATAACAAATAGTGATAACTTCAATTATGGATAAGATAGATGTAATAGGGTTCTTTTTGTTAGGGATCTCCACACGTACCACCAACCAGAACGGGCAGGCGGCTAAAGATATCGGCGACCTCTGGTGCCGCTTTATGGACGATAACATTTTACCGCAGATCGAAAACAGGGTAAGCGATGAAGTGCATTGCATTTACACCGATTATGAAACAGACCATACCGGGCCGTATACCGCTGTGTTGGGCTGCAAAGTAAATTCACTGGATAACATTCCGGAAGGTCTGGTTAGTTTGGCAGTAGCGCACGGCACTTATGTGAAATTTACGGCCAAAAGCTGGCTGCCTGACCGGGTGGCCGAAACCTGGCAATACATCTGGAACAGTAATCTTAACCGCAAATACACCGCCGATTTTGATGTATATGGCTGCAGTGGCTGCAACCCGGAAGATGCCCGGGTAGAGATCTATGTAGCGGTGGAGTAGGTTACCGATACTTAACCCATCATGTCATTGCAAGCGAAGCGTGGCAATCTCGTAGCTATTCTTATCCATGAGAACGCGAGGGGATTGCCACGCTTCGCTCGTATTATAGGTTATATGACGTGCTTTTGAGGTTATTCCCTCTCCAGAAAATTCTGTATTTTAAAAATATGAATTTTATTAATGATTAAAATTCAAACGCTTGCCGGCTTTACCTTCAGTTAAACTTCCGTGAGCGTAGGCTATATTACCTGATACCAAAGTATAGGCGATTTGTGAGCGGAAGGTGGTTCCTTCAAAAGGGCTCCAACCGCAGTGGTATAAGATATTGCTTTTGTTCACGTTCCAGGGTTTATTCAAATTCACCAGCACCAGGTCGGCCCAGTAGCCTTCGCGAATGTAGCCGCGCTTGTCTATCCGGAAAAGGGTGGCTACGTTATGTGCCATTTTTTCGACTATCTGTTCAAGCGTTATTTTGCCGTGGTGATATAGCTCCAGCATAGCCGGTAAGGCATGTTGAACCAACGGTCCGCCTGATGGCGCCTGCAGGTAAGGCTGCTCCTTTTCTTCCAGTGTATGCGGGGCATGATCGGTAGCGATCACATCGATGCGGCCATCCAGCACAGCCTGTAAAACAGCTTCGCGGTCCTGTGCGGTTTTTACGGCCGGATTCCACTTTATAAAATTGCCTTTGGTTTCGTAATCAGCATCACTGAACCACAGGTGATGTACGCAGGCCTCGGCGGTAATGCGCTTGTCCTGCAATGGGATCTTATTGGTAAAAAGGTGCGTTTCCAGCGCGGTAGATATGTGCAGGATATGCAGCCTGGTATTATGCTTTTTGGCCAGTTCCACTGCTAAGGACGATGACAGGTAGCATGCCTCGGCGCTCCTGATCTTGGGGTGCAGCTTCACCGGCAGGTTATCGCCCAGCAGCTGTTTGTAATGGTTTAGGTTGCTTTTGATGGTGGCCTCGTCCTCACAATGCACGGCTATCAGCATGGGCGACTGCGCAAACAGGTTATCCAGCGTACGGGGATTATCTACCAGCATATTCCCGGTTGATGAGCCCATGAATACTTTTACACCGCAAACGTTGGCTGCATCGGTACGCAGCACTTCTTCCAGGTTATCGTTTGATGCACCCATGAAAAAGGAGTAGTTAGCCAGGGAGTTGCGTGATGCTATCTCATATTTATCTTCCAGTAATTGTTGTGTTAAAGTGTTAGGTACGGTGTTAGGCATTTCCATGAACGAGGTAATACCACCGGCCACAGCAGCGCGCGATTCGGAATGGATATTGGCCTTGTGCGTTAAGCCTGGCTCGCGAAAGTGCACCTGGTCGTCAATACAGCCGGGCAGCAGGTGCAGGCCCTCGGCGTTGATCACCTCATCGGCAGGGCTATCAATGTTTGAATCTATCCGTTCAATAAAACCATCTTTTACCAGGATATCAGTTACATATTGCCTGCCTTCGTTTACTACTGTTGCTGATTTGATGAGGATTGTTGACATGTTTTATATTTCGGATTTGGGATGTTCGAATTCGGATTTATTTATTTCCAAAAAGGCTACGCTGTTTCGGATTTATTGTGGGGCAAATTTAGGATATAAATGTGAAAGTTGATTTGAGATGAAATTGGATTGTATGTAGTACAATCTACTCACCCGGTTATCGCTATGCTCGCCGGTCTTGTCTTCAGTTTCTGCTCCTTCTCTCCATGCGTCATTGCGAACGTAGTGTGGCAATCCCCGACTTACAGAGTCGCTCTGCATATCGGGGATTGCCACGTCTTTCCTCCTCCTATGACGTCCGTGGATAGTTTCTTGCCCTCTTTGCACCGGAGAGAGGGGCGCCCAGCGAAGCGCCGGCGGGGTGAGTCTATCGCCGCCAGACGTCCCCCAATCTCACATCTCATATCTCACGTCTCAAATCTATTTCCAAAAAACCTATCTTTGCGCCATGGCTGTAACTTTTGAAGAATTTAATTTTAACCGGCAAATATTGAACGCGATAGCTGATGCCGGTTATACCGAAGCTACGCCCATACAGCAAAAGGCCATCCCCCCGATACTGAACGGGCAGGATGTGATGGGTATTGCGCAAACCGGCACCGGCAAAACGGCGGCCTATGTGTTGCCCATCCTCATGAAGCTCAAATATGCCCAGGGCGAAAATCCGCGGGCGCTGATCATTTCGCCAACGCGCGAACTGGCCATGCAGATTGAAGAGAACGTAAAAACATTTGCCGCCAATACCGATTTGCGTGTGGTGGTGCTTTATGGTGGATTGGGACCTAAAACACAAATAGAGCAGATCAATAAAGGGGTTGATATTATTGTAGCCACCCCCGGCCGCTTTATGGATGTTTACCTGGCCGGGCACATCGTAACCAAAACCCTGCAGGTGCTGGTATTGGATGAAGCCGATAAAATGATGGACATGGGCTTTATGCCCCAGATAAACCGCATACTGGAAGTGGTGCCGGTGAAAAGACAAAACCTGCTTTTTTCGGCTACCATGAGCGATAAGATCCACGAACTGTCCAATAACTTCCTGGAGTATCCAACCATAATTGAGGTAACACCGCAGGCTACCCCGGCGCAAACGGTAAACCAGCATTTATACCATGTGCCCAATAACAAAACCAAGATCAACCTGCTCAAAAAGCTGCTTGACCTGGAAGGTGACATCACCAAGCTCATCATATTCTGCAAAACCCGTATCGCTGCCGAAGACGTGTACAAGTTTTTACTACGCAAATATGGCGAAAACGGTGTTCGGGTGCTACATGCCAATAAAGGGCAAAATACCCGCATCAACTCCATCAATTCGTTTAAGAACGATGAGGTGAAAATTCTGGTAGCAACCGATGTGGCATCGCGCGGTATTGATGTGAGTGATGTAAGCCATGTGATCAACTTTGATGTACCGGTGGTAATTGAAGATTATGTGCACCGCATTGGGCGTACAGGCAGGGCTTTGCAATCTGGTGAGGCTATTACCTTTTGCGGTCCGGCAGAGGAGTATTATTTAAAAAAGATCGAAAAACTCATCAAACAAAGCATTCCTGTATCGGCCATACCCGATGATGTGTTTGTTGAGGAAACCGGTTACGATGAAAGGCAGGAGCAGAACAAGGAGATCGACATGCAGAAACGCAAGGAAGATCCCGATTTCAAAGGCGCCTTTCACGAAAAGAAAACCCTTAACCAGCGCAAAAAGTTCGATGCCACCAGAGACAAGGCCCGTTATGGTAAAGTAGGTAAAAAAAATCCGAACAGTAAATCATCCAGAAAAAAACGATAATGCAAATGTGCAGATATGCAGATTTCAGATGTGCAGATGAAGCCATTAAAAGATTTTTCGCCTACTAATAAAAAAACACTAATTCAATAAATCACTAATTCACTAATTAAATTGAAGCTTCGCATCACCCCTTTAAATTTCGCTACTACTTTTTTTATTGTGGCGGCGGTTTATATCTGGATCTATGGCGCCCACATCGCGGGAAGGCCGCTGGAAACCTGGAGCACTACCATTGGCTGGATATTTTTACTGTTTGCGGCGGTGGTGTTTTTTCTGGACCTGATATTCCGTAACTTTTTTGCCGAGCTAAAAAAACTATGGATAATAGAACTGTGTTTTATAGCCCTGGTAGCCGTTATATTTTTATTGGTTAAATAATTGATAATCCAAAGAGGGGTGTCATGCTGAGCTCCGTCGAAGGGTAGAGCGCAGAGGCCCTCCCTCCATGCTTCGACGGAGCTCAGCATGACACCCGTTTTTGAATAAAGCCACTAAGATGGACAATTATTTGATGAAGAGAGGCCAGGCAAAGGTTAAATAATTACAAACCCATTATATGCCCTTTGTTTAAAATTTAAGATACTTGCGACCTCAAATAGTTATTTATAAAAACATTAATCAATACCCCCTCCCTGTGTGATTTTTTTTACAGAGGAGGATAAAAATCACTAATTCACTAACTCAATAATTCACTAATTATTTTCGGATGAAAACTGCTGAAATAAAGCTGACTATAAGCCTTGATGATAACAATGTACCAGAAAGCATCCTGTGGGAATCGACAGATTCGCAAAACAAAGAGGCGCTGCCTGTAAAATCAATGATGCTGGCCCTGTGGGATCAAAGCTACAAAAATACCCTGCGTATTGACCTGTGGACAAAGGATATGCCCGTTGATGAAATGAAACGCTTTTTTTATGAAACCCTGCAAACCATGGGCGACAGCTTTTTACGCGCCACCGGCGAAAAAAACATCGTAGAAGACCTGCGCGACTATTGCGCCCACTTTGCCGATAAAATGGAAATAAAACAATAATTTAGTGAGTGGTGAATTGGTGAGTAGTGAGTGGTGAATAGTGAGAGAAAAGTGTAAAATGCTATCTCCACTAAAGTTGATAACCATTCACTACTTTACTATATAATGCCTTATTCACCACTTACTATATACAATTGCTTATTCACTACTCACCAATTCACCACTCACCAACATGCGTATCAGTTCTATTTTATCGTTTCTGGGTTTTGTGCTGCTTTTTGCGGGTACCTATTGCCCTTTGCTGCGGCCGCTTGGCTTGTTTAACTGGAATGTTTATCAGCTTAACCAACCGTATGGTTTGGTGCTGGCGTTGGTAGCTGTAGTTGGCGTTGCCGCGTCGTTTTTAAACCAGCCAAAAATTATAAAGGCAGCTTCCTGGATGGCCCTGGCTTTGGTGATACTTCTGTTACTGGCTTCTATATTTAAAGTGCAAACCGCCTTTAGTTTTATCCCTTTTAAAAAACTCGATGCCTACTTAACCCGGCATGTGCGGTTTAAATGGGGCTGGTATGTGCTGTTCTCGGGAGTAATATTGGCCATTGCAGGCGCGTTAAGCAGCAAACCTAAAACATACATTAAACCAGCACAGGCAGCCGAAGATGCGGGGAATTAGAATCAAGAACCAAGAGTCAAGAATCAAGAATCAAGAAAAGCAATAATCTTGGCTCCCGGTTTTCATTTAAGTTAGTGAAGACGTATTTAAGCAACCGGCGTTTTTAGTCTCGACTCTTGATTCTTAACTCTTGGTTCTACTATCAAGGCTCTTGATTATGAATCCCCTCAATTAACTATTCCTTAAATGTTTATTGTCCTTTTAAATAGTAAAAAGGTTTTTTTTTTTAAACATATTTGTAATATAAACAAAAGGTCTGAATGTTAAAGTTTTCTTTCCGCCAGCAGGTTTTAGCCGGCTTTGTAGTATCCATTATTCTGGTTTTAGTAGTTGGGGTGTTATCATACAACAGCATCCATCAGTTTGAGGAGGATAATAAATGGGTTGACCATACCCAGAAAGTTATCCGCACATCAACAAATTTGTTGCAGTTGATGATAGATGCCGAAACCGGTATGCGTGGATACAGTGCCACAGGTAATAAAAAATTCCTCGAGCCATATAATGACGCGTTGCCCAGGGTCGACGGCGATCTGCAGGAATTAAAGAGAATGGTTACAGATAACCCTACCCAGGTTAAGCGGGTCGATTCCTTAGTGTCATCAGTATCTGAACAGCTTCGTATTTTAAAAGAAAATATTGAAGCACGTGAAAGCAAGGGACTTGATTACATGGTGCAAAACCAGATGTTTACCAATGGGAAAGCGAGCATGGATGAGATACGCCAGCTCAATACCCACATTATTGATGCGGAAAATAGTTTATTGGCTGCACGTAAACTCAGTTCAGAAACGGCTTCCACTACCGCTATCCGGGTTATTGTGGGTGGTTCATTTATATTCCTGGTCATTATCCTGATATTATTCTTTTACATACAACGCACTTTTGATCGGCAGAAAAAAATCGAGGCCGAAATTAAGGTGACCAATACCGAGTTGGGTAAAGTATTGGCCGAAAACGAAGCCAAAAACTGGCTGCTTACCGGCACCGGGCAGCTAAACGAAAAAATGCAGGGCCAGCAAAGCGAAAAGGAACTATCCGGAAATATACTCACCGAAGTTTGTACTTATACCAAGGCCGCCGCGGGCACGCTATACCTGTACAACGAAACACATCATCGCCTGGAGTTATACGCTTCGTACGCATTTCACAATCCTGAGTTTATTAAGAAAAATATTCAGTTAGCCGAAGGATGGCTTGGGCAGGTAGCTGCGGATCAAAAAGCCGCGGTTGTTAAAGGCAAGCTGAATGAAAAGTTCGACCTCGAATCGTCGCTGATCAAAGAAACTTTAACCGAAAACTTTATTGTCCCTTTCTTTTTTGATAAAAAATTAAAAGGCGTACTGGAAGTAGCTTACGCCGGCGAGCTAACACCCAACAATAACGATTACATAGTGGCAATAGCTAATGATATAGGTATTGCCGTAAATACAGCCCAGGCGCGCACCATTATGCATGACCTGTTTGAAGAAACCCAGCAACAAGCCGAAGAGCTGGAAGCACAACAGGAAGAAATGCGTGTTACCAACGAAGAGTTGGTGAACAAAACAGAAATGTTGCAGGCATCGGAAGAGGAGTTGCGCGTGCAGCAGGAGGAGCTACGCACCATTAATGCCGAACTGGAAGAAAAGGCCAGCCTGCTGGAAGAAAAGAACGAAGCTATTGAACAGGCCCGCGCCGCCATCAACCTTAAAGTTGACGAGCTGGAAGTAACGGGTAAGTATAAATCGGAGTTTTTGGCCAATATGAGCCATGAGCTTCGCACACCGCTGAATAGCATCCTGGTATTGGCCCGGATATTAAAAGATAACAAACCGGCCAATCTTTCCGAAGACCAGGTAAAATATGCCAGCGTAATATTTAACGCTGGTAACGATCTGCTTACGCTGATCAACGATATCCTCGACCTGTCGAAAATTGAGTCGGGCAAACTGGATATGCAAAATGAGGATATCAAAGTATCCGATATTTTGAACGATATGGAAATGCTGTTTGCCGAGGTGGCCAGCAACAAAAAGATCAACTACAGCACCCACCTTGCCAAAAGCTTGCCGAAAACCATATTTACCGATAAGGTACGTGTAGAACAGGTGATCAAGAACCTGCTTTCCAACGCGTTTAAATTTACTCCCGAAAACGGCTCTATAACTATTACTGCAAAGCCGGATGCAAAAGAAGGTACGGTAAGCTTTGCCATTAAAGATTCGGGTATCGGTATTCCCGTCGAAAAGCAGCGTATCATATTTGAGGCATTCCAACAGGCCGACGGCTCAACCAGTCGTAAGTATGGCGGTACGGGTTTAGGCCTCTCAATAAGTCGCGAACTGGCCATGCTGCTTGGCGGCAGCATCAGTCTGAGCAGTGAACAGGGGGTAGGCAGCGAATTTGTGCTCACCATACCATTGAAGGCTATACAGGTGGCGCCTCATGAAGAAGAGATATTACCAACGGCGCAAACCTTTAAAACCGAGAGCCCGGTTTTAGCTCAAGTAGCCAAAACAGCTATTGACAGCGGCCGCGAACCATTAGTAGTGATTGTGGAAGATGATAAGAACTTTGCCCACATACTGCAGGATTATGCCCGCGATCATGGCTATAAATCAGTGATGGTTCATGAGGGAACTGCAGCTGTTGAAACCGTGAAAGAACATATGCCCGATGCTGTGATATTGGATATTATGCTGCCAGGCAAAGATGGCTGGCAGATATTGAAGGAATTGAAGAACAACGAGGCAACCATGCACATACCCGTGCATTTGATGTCGGCGGGTGATGCCGCCGCAAACCGGGTACGGCGTGAAGGTGCTATCAGCTTCCTGAAAAAGCCAATCAGTACCGAAACACTGGATAAGCTTTTTGCCGATATCATGCTGCAGAGCGGCACCAAATTCAAACAGATATTATTGGTTGAAGATCATAAGGCCCAAAGCCAAGCGCTGAAAGATATGATGCAGGGCCAGGGTATTACGGTCGACCAGGCATTTGATGGCGAATCGGCCTTCAGGATGCTGCATGAAAACGAATACCAATGCGTGATCCTGGATCTCAACCTGCCTGATATTTCCGGGCTCGACCTGCTGGACAAGATCAAGGAGGTGGATCGTTTCGCGTCGCTCCCGGTAATTGTGAACACGGCCATGGAGCTCGACAAGGCATCGGTTAACCGCCTCATGCAATATGCCAACGCCATGGTGGTAAAAACCAACAAATCGGCCGACAGGCTAATCGATGAAGTAAACCTGTTCCTGAACAAGATCAGCGAATCAAACAGCGCCCAGTATGATCAGCAGCCTGCGTTTACTAAAATAAAACTACCTTCGAAAGGTAAAAGTGCCCTGAAAGGGAAAAAGGTGCTTATTGTGGACGATGATATGCGCAATATTTTCGCGTTGAGCAGTGCCCTGCAAAGTTATGACCTGGTAGTGGAGATAGCCAATGATGGCGAAGAAGCCATTGCCAAGCTGGAGGAAGTACCTGACATTAACATTGTACTGATGGACATCATGATGCCTAAGATGGATGGGTATGAAGCCACCAGGTATATACGCAAGCAAAACAAATGGGCCAAGCTGCCTGTAATAGCTTTAACCGCAAAAGCAATGAAAGACGACCGGGAAAAGTGTATAGCTGCCGGCGCTAATGATTATATTACCAAACCGGTTGATATGGACAGGCTTATTTCATTGATGCAGTTGTGGTTGGAGAGTTGATATGAGTGATATTGCTATAACATCAACCCAGATAACCGAATTGATTGACCTGGTGAAAAGGGTGCACGGATTTGATTTTTCGGGTTATACCAAAGCCTCGTTAAAAAGGCGGGTGGTGAGGATTATGCAATTGAAAAAGATGGAGTTTTATGATCTGAAACACACTCTGGTTAATGATCAGCATTTTTTTCAGTATTTCTTAGAAGAAATTACGGTGAACGTTACCGAAATGTTTCGTGATCCGTCGTTTTATAAAGCGCTTAATTTGCAGGTAATGCCTTATCTGTCAACCTACCAGCATGCCAAAATATGGTGTGCGGGCTGTTCTACAGGCGAAGAGGTTTATTCCCTGGCCATATTACTGCGCGAGGCAGGGCTCAGCAAAAAATCATTCATTTACGGTACCGATATCAATACCGAAGTATTGAGGGAAGCCCGTAAGGGAATATATAGTTTACGCAACATAAAAAGCTATGCAGAAAATTATCAGTTTACGGGCTTAACCGGCTCTATATCAGATAATTTTACTATTTTGTATGATGCGGCGTCGGTGCATAATGAGCTGAAGCAGAATACCCTGTTTTCGGTACATAATTTAGTATCTGACGATGTTTTTAACGAGTTTCAGTTGATCAGCTGTCGCAATGTGTTTATTTATTTTGAAACAGAGCTGCAGGAACGGATACTGGAATTGTTTTATAAAAGTTTGTGTCCCTTAGGTTATTTATGTTTAGGCAGTAAAGAAACCATACGGTCAGAAACTTTTAAGCGAAAGTTCAAGGTGATCAATCAAAAGGAAAATATTTATCAAAAAATTGGGACCTGATAAAAATTTACTCGAACGCTGGCGTACGACCGAGTTATTATTGCTGGGTGGTTCTGCGGGGTCGTTTAAACTTTTGTTCCAGATGGTAAAACTGCTTCCGGCCGATCTTGGTAAAACGGTGATCATTGTTATCCACCGTAAGCGGAATTTTTTTAGCGAAATAGCGAAACTTTTTGCCGAGAACAGCCGTATGTCACTCCGGGAAATTGAAGATAAAGACGTTCTTGAAAAAAATACGATCTACATAGCACCGGCCAATTATCACACCCTCATAGAAAAAGGCAGGTATTTTAGTTTGGATGTATCCGAGGCGGTTTGGTATTCCAAGCCATCCATTGATGTAACTTTTGAAAGCGCTGCTGAGGTTTATAAAGATCGTTGCATGGCTATTTTATTATCGGGTGCCAATCAGGATGGCGCCGAAGGGATGCTGAAATTAAAAAACAGCGGGGCCGTTACCATAGCCCAGCATCCGGAAGATGCTGAAATGGATGAAATGCCTGCATCGGCCATAAACAATGGGGCAGCCGGATATATATTACGTACAGATGAGATATTTAAACTTTTACATACCCAGTAATTCACTTACATTAGCATTAAATGAGTCCCGTTAATATTCTTATTGTTGATGACAGAGAAGAAAATATTGTTGCGCTTGAAGCATTATTAAAGCGTGATGATATTCGCATATTCTCTACAACATCGCCTAATGAGGCCCTGAAAATTGCCTGGGACACGCATATTGCTATTGCCCTTATTGATGTGCAGATGCCCGAGATGGATGGCTTTGAGCTGGTTGAAATGCTCAAATCAAATCCGCGTACACGGGATATCATGGTGATATTTGTGACCGCTATATCTAAAGAGGCTAAGTACGCTGTAAAAGGTTTGGGTACTGGTGCTATTGATTATTTATATAAACCGCTTGATCCTTATATTACATCGGCCAAGGTTGATTCATTTGTGCACCTGGCACGCAGCCAGGCCGAGATCAGGTTAAAGAACGAAGAGCTGCAGAACTTTGCCATCGTTGTAAAAAACTCTGCCGATATTATTTGTTCGGTTGATGCGCAAAATCTCCGCATCAGTAATATTAACCCCGCGGTTGAAACCATCATGGGTTTTAAATCGGCCGAGTTGCTGGGTAAAAGTATTATTGATCTGTCGGTTGAAAATCAAAAAACGCTGTTTCGTAAAAAACTGGGAGAGATCATCAAAGACAACCTCAATTTTGCCGTTTTTGAATTGCAGTTTGAAACCTTTGATAAGCGGGTAATATGGGTAGAATGCCGTGCATCTTATCACAATAAAACCATCTTTTTAAACATTAGCGATATCTCTCCGCAAAAAAGTTACCAGGAACAGCTGATCAAGTCAAAAGAAAATGCGGAGTACAGCAAAAAGGTAAAAGAAACCTTCTTGGCCAATATGAGCCACGAATTGCGTACGCCGGTTAACGGTATTATTGGCATAACCGACCTGCTGCTTCGTACCGAACTAAATGAGCAGCAAAAGAACATGCTTAATTTATTGGAAACGTCGTCAAAATCGTTGTTAGGCGTTATCAACGATGTGCTGGACATCTCCAAAATAGAAGCCGGCAAGTTTAATATTGTACGTACCCCCAATAATATACGTGAGCTTATCCAGGCAGCGTTTGACCTGCTTAAATTCAGGGCCGATGAAAGCAATATCGAATTTATACTGGAGATAGAAAACAATGTGCCGTCGGATCTCATGGTTGATTCCCTCCGCCTGAACCAGATCTTGATGAACCTGCTGAGCAATGCCATTAAATTTACCGAAAGGGGCTATGTTAAACTAAAGGTATCGGTATTGCAAAAACATAACGATAAGGTTAAATTAAAATACAGCGTTGAAGATTCTGGCATCGGGATCCCGGCCGACAGGCTCAGCAAAATTTTTGAATCATTTGAACAGGCCGAAGAAGACACCGTAAGCAAATATGGCGGTACCGGGCTTGGGCTAACTATAGTAAAAAAACTGGCCGAGTTAAAAGGCGGGGAGCTTACCTTGAGCAGTCAGATAGGTAAAGGGAGTACTTTTAATTTTATAAACTGGCATACTATAGCAGCAAAACCCGTTGAAAAAATGAACAGTAAACCCGATAAGGTATTGAACCCTTTTAACAATGTTACTGTTTTGGTGGCCGAGGATAATATGGTGAACCAGTTCATGCTATCGAAAATGCTCAAAGACTGGAATGTGGAAGTTGAAATGGTTGATAACGGCCGTAAGCTGATCGAAAAACTGAAAACCAAAAAATACGACCTTATTTTAATGGATACGCACATGCCCGAAATGAACGGCTATGAAACGGCCCGCACCATACGGGTTGATTTTGAAGAACCCAAAAGAAGCATCCCTATTATATCCCTTTCCGCATCTTCATTTGGGCACGAGCAGGAACAGGCTATTACCTCTGGTATGAATGATGTATTGGCAAAACCTTTTCAGCCGTATCAACTACATGAAAAAATGAGTCAGTTGTTAAAGGAGGTGGTATAATCGCTAAAAATCAAGCTTGGTTTGGCCAATGCCCATCACTTTGGCTTCGTGTTCCAGCAACCATTTCTTGCGCCACAAACCGCCTGCATAACCGGTTAGGCTGCCATCAGAACCAATAACCCGGTGGCAGGGCACCACAATCCACAGATCATTTTTGCCATTTGCCGATGCTATGGCCCTTATGGCCAGCGGACTATTCATCCGGTTTGATTGCTGGGCATAGGTAATGGTGCTTCCATATTTTATTTGCAGTAACTCATCCCATACCTGTTGCTGAAAAGGGGTGCCTGCCTGTTTCAAGGGCAGATCAAACTCCTTACGCTCGCCTTTAAAATATTCATCTAACTGATCGATGGCCATTTGCAGCAATGGGGTAGGTGCCGGTGTAATTTCATACTCCTCATCCCTTGCCGATATGGAAGCGATAAAACCGTCCTCTTCAATAATGCGGGTAATGCCAAGCGGGGTATTACAATAAGCAACAGGCATGAATTTTATTTTTTACAGGTTGATAATGGATTGCCGATTTTTCAAATTTAATGCAATTGATACAATTGGTCAAATGTACGTGTCAGGACGATCTCATAAAAATCGCGTCATTGCGAGGTACGAAACAGGAGCCTCATCCAACCCTCTCCAAAGGAGAGGGCTTTAAAGTGCTTTTTTTGAAGTCTCCCCCTTTGGGGGAAACTTAGAGGGGGCTCCTGCTTCGTACCATCAGCAATGACGCGAGTGAGTTACCCCTCTTTCCGCCGCAGACGAATAGAGAGACAAGGCAAAAGAATGGTCAATGCAAGCAAAGCAATGCACCAATAAACCAATGAACAAATGAACCAAATAATTACCTTTGACGCCATGAAACTCGTTAACGAAACCTGGCACCTGCTTAAAAAAGAGATTTTGCTCGAATGGCGATCAAAATATGCTTTTAATGGTGTTTTGTTATACGTGGTGTCAACCGTTTTTATTTGCTACATTTCCTTTAACCTCACACCTGGTTTTAGCGGCAGTAACGGTTACAAAGTGGTATGGAACGTACTGTTCTGGATCATTATGCTGTTTGCTTCGGTTAATGCTATAGCCAAAAGCTTTATGCAGGAGAGCAAGAGCCGCTTGCTTTATTATTACTCCATTGCCAGTCCGCAGGCTATTATCCTGTCAAAAACCATCTACAATGTTTTGCTGATGGCCCTGTTAAGCATATTGGCTTTGCTGGTGTACATGGTCTTTTTTACCAATACTCTTGGCGATCCCCTGTTTTACTTCTTAACTGTGTTGTTGGGCAGCCTGAGTTTTTCAACGGTGTTCACCATGATATCGGCCATCGCCTCCAAGGCGGGTAATAACGGTACACTGATGGCTATCCTGAGCTTTCCGGTGATTATACCGGTGATCCTGGTGCTTATTCGCCTCAGTAAAAACGCGATGGATGGGATAGACAGAAGCCTGAGCCTGGGTAACATAGGCGTTTTGTGCGCCATTAACGCCATCGTGATCACCACCGCGCTTTTACTTTTTCCTTTCCTTTGGAGGGATTGATAATATTATAGAATCAAGAGATAAGAGTCAGGAATCAAGAGAAAATAGAGCAAACAAGAGAGTGTATTATATTTTCCCGTTTAAAAAGAACTAAAAACCATGTCATTGCGAGGAGGCACGACGAAGCAATCTCATCATGTTCAATTCAAGTAAGCATGATGCGGAAGCACAATAAGGAGATTGCCACGCTGCGCTCCAATGACATGTTTTTCAAGTATTGGAACAGATGTGAGAGTTGTTATCAAACCAACTTCCATTGTAACTTTCTTGTCTCAGTAAATAAATGCCGGTAATTTCATCAAGCGTTCATAAAAAATGTGTTTTTTAGTACCTTGGAAAAAAATTGTATCCCTCATTAATGCGGCCTTATTGGATCATTCTTCTTTTTATAGTTTGCCCATTTGTAGTAATAGCTCAAAATACTACTATTACCGGTACTATTGTTAATGCCAACGGCAAAAATCCGGTAGCCCGGGCCAGCGTGTTTTTAAGCAATGCCACTTATGGTACGGTTACAGCCGATGATGGTTCATTTACCCTCGGAGGTGTTAAGCCCGGTCAGTATGAACTGGTGGTGACTACCGTTGGCTATGAGGATTATTCCCAAACCATACAGGTGAGCGGCGTACCCTTGAAACTCAATATTGAGCTTACCCAAAAAGTATTGATGCTGCGCGAAGTAGTGATCAGCAGCGCGGCCGACTGGAAAAAGAACTACGAGCAATTCAGGCGTGAGTTTATTGGTACTACCGAAAACTCCAAACTTTGCCGGGTGGTTAATCCGCATATTCTCAATCTCATTTATCATCGAAACAAACAGCAACTGGAAGCCTCTGGCGATGAGTTCCTGGTGGTGGAGAACCATGCATTGGGATATCGTACCAAATTCCTGCTCAAAAATTTTGTAAGCGATGCTATTGAACATACCATACAATATGCCGGCAAGGCCTTGTTTGAAGAACTGCCCGGTTCGGCAGAGCAAAAAAAGGCATGGAAGTTAAAACGCGAGCAGGCGTATTATGGCTCTGCACAGCATTTTTACCGGTCGTTATATAAAGACCGGCTGAAGGAAGAAGGCTTTGAGGCGCATGATTTTACACGCATGCTGAACCGCGAACGCCCGGACGAAGCCCTGATACTGCAAAAGATCAAAAGATACCGGGATATCGCCCCCAACCGCGATTCGCTAGTGAACTGGTATAGGATCAGTAATCTTACCAAATGGAATCGGGAAAACCTGAGCCGCATCCCTTATCAATCCATGGAAATATTGCGCAAAACACCCGAAAAAGGCATATATGCTGTTGTTTTTCCGCATCTTTTATACGTAGTATACACCAAAAAAGAAGAAACTACGGAGTTTAAGGATGTTTACCGTCCGCTGGATATGGGCAACTATGAAACCAGCATTGTAACGCTTTACGGTAACTATATTTTGTTTGATATGAACGGCATCGTAATATCAAACCCAAGTCCGCTTTATGAAGGTACCTGGTCCAAAGCCAAGCTGGCCGATCTGCTGCCGGTAGATTATGAACCGGGGGACTGACGTGGTTCACTCGTTCATTGGTGTCATTTGTTCATTGGTAAACGCGGCATAATCAAATGACAATAACTGGTCATAAATAAACTATAAAAGACCAATGAACTAATGAACAAGTAAACCAATGAACCAATAATTCACTACATTTGCCCATCAATCAATATGAAGTTTATTTATCAATCCTGGTGGAAGGTTTTAACAGTGATCGTAATTATTTACACACTGATAGCCGGTTTACTGCTTGGGGTGCCCAAGCTGCCTATAGTTCACGAAACAATTAGAAATACCTATTTCCATGTGCCTATGTGGATGGCCATGTTTACGGTTTTTACTATTTCGGTTTATTACAGTATCAAATACTTAAATACGGGCAAAGAGCAGTATGACCTTATTGCAGTAGAATGTGCCAATACCGGTCTTTTCTTTTTTGTGCTGGGGCTGATAACCGGTATGCTTTGGGCCAAATATACCTGGGGCGAATTTTGGAGCAACGATCCAAAACAGAACAGCGCCGCCATAGCCTTCTTGTTGTACTGCGCTTATTCGGTATTGCGTAACTCTATCGACGAAGAGCAGAAACGGGCCAAAATATCGGCCATATATAACATTTTTGCTTTCCCGGTAATGATTGTACTGATTATGGTGCTACCCCGGATGACTGATTCATTGCACCCAGGTAATGGTGGTAACCCCGCTTTTGGTAAGCTCGATCTGGATAACCGTATGCGCATGGTATTATATCCTGCCTTTATTGCCTGGAGTTTTATGGGCATCTGGATAGCCTCGGTACGTTATCGTATCCGCTTAATTGAATATAAAAAGAACGAAAATTAATAATGAAGAAGCTTATAGTTTTAGTACTGCTGATGTTAAGTTTTGCGCGTGTTTTTGCACAACAAAACGCGGCAGTTGAAATGGATAATGTATTACGTAGCTCGGGCAAAATATACGTTGTGGTGGCTACTATAGTGATAATTTTTGCCGGATTGGCCTTTTACTTGTTCTCTATCGACCGTCGATTAAAAAAAATCGAAAAAGAAAAATAGTTCAAAAAATTTGCCTATCTTGTTTAAACATGGTTTTTGTACCGTTGTTATAAGGTGTATCTGAAACACTAACAATAAAATATTTGCGATATTGATAAAAAATGTACCAAATTTGTGCACTTTTTTAAGAGTTTAATATTTATATAACAATTATGGCTACGAATATTTTAGTTGCTGATCAGGATACCCACTTCTTTGGCGACGTATGTAAAAACTTCGATTACGCAGCGCAGTTTACTAAACATGATGCTGGTTTATTAGACCAGATCAAATCATGTAACAGTGTTTACCGCTTCCGTTTCCCTATCCGCAGGGGCAATGGTTTTGAGGTGATCGACGCTTGGAGGGTTGAACACTCACACCACCAATCGCCAACCAAAGGCGGTATCCGCTACAGCGAAATGGTGAATGAAGATGAGGTAATGGCACTGGCCGCTTTAATGACCTACAAATGCGCCATTGTGAACGTTCCGTTTGGCGGCGCCAAGGGCGGTATCAAAATAAATCCCAAAAACTACACCGTAAGCGAGCTGGAAAACATCACCCGCCGTTATACTGTTGAATTGATCAAGAAAAACTTTATTGGCCCCAGCATTGATGTACCTGCTCCGGATTATGGATCGGGCGAGCGCGAAATGAGCTGGATTGCTGATACCTATGCTACCATGAACCCAGGTCAGTTGGATGCCATGGGTGCCGTTACCGGTAAACCTATCGCGTTACATGGTATCGCTGGTCGTCGTGAAGCTACCGGTCGTGGTGTGGCTATTGCCATCCGCGAATGTGTAAGCGTTGGCGAGGATATGCAGAAATTGGGCTTGCTGCCAGGTTTAGCAGGTAAAAGAGTAATTGTACAAGGCCTGGGTAATGTGGGCTACTATTCGGCTAAATTTTTGGCTGAGTTTGGTGCCATCATTGTAGGCTTGTGCGAGTTTGAAGGCGCTATCTATAACGAAGACGGGCTTGACGTAGAAGCTGTTTTCCAGCACCGTAAAGCAACCGGTTCTATTTTAGGCTATGCCGGTGCCCTTCGCGAATTTGCCAATACCATGGAAGGCCTGGAGCAACCATGCGATATCCTGGTGCCAGCTGCTTTGGAAAACCAGATCACTGAATATAACATCCGTAATATACAGGCAAAAATTATTGCCGAAGGTGCCAATGGTCCAACATCACCGGAAGCCGAGGCTATATTTTATGCCAATGGCGGTTTGATCATCCCGGATATGTATGCTAATGCAGGCGGTGTAACCGTATCTTACTTTGAATGGTTAAAAAACCTGAGCCATGTGGCTTTTGGCCGTATGAACCGCAGGTTTGAAGAAAACTCAAACCTTAACCTGGTAAACATGGTCGAAGGCATCACCGGTACATCATTAACACCAATGCAGCGTTCAACCATCATCAAAGGCGCGTCTGAACTGGAACTGGTAAATTCCGGACTGGAAGATACTATGATCCGCTCATACCATGAGATCAGAGAGATCTACAAAAACAACCCTAAGATCGAAACCCTGCGTAATGCAGCCATGGTAGGCGCTATCAACAAAATAGCCGTATCATACCAAAACCTTGGTGTTTGGCCATAAATACATTACTTTGTGATAAGACAGAGCTTGAAGCGGCGGGTTGAAAAACCTGCCGCTTTTGTTTTTATATTTGCTCCGTACAGCTAAACTGAAATTTCACATGGGCACCTGGAATACCTCCATCGATAGCAACGATACATTTCTTGATATCTATTCCAATTTCTTTACCCTCTACAATCAGGGCCAGCATCCATCAAATGTATCAAAACAGGTTGTGGAGATGTTTGAAGATGAATTTACCGATATAGATACACGGAATAATGCCCTGTTCGGTCTTGCTTTGGCACAATGGAAACAAAGGCGCAGGATAAGCGGATTTTTGATGAAGTTAAAAGGATAATCCTGACCGATCAGGATCTTAAAGTATGGGGCGACCTGGGTGCTGACGCTGATATGCTGGATGAAAGAAGAATTCTGCTCCATAACTTTTTAGAAAAGATCAGTAAGCCTAAAGACAAGGCGAAACGACGTATTAAGCCTAAGTTTGAATATAAAAGTATCGAACTTGTTAATATAACGGCGCCTGACGGGCTAAAAAATTTCGAAGTTAGTGAGCAGTATGTTAATGATAACTATATCCATACGGGTTCAAATATGCAGTGGAGTAGCGGCGGTGGCTCGGTTCTTTATTTTACCGGCCAGGGAAAAAAAGTGTCGGCAAAGTGGCTGGATAGTCAAACAGTAGAGGTATTACACGATAAGGATATTATTTTTACAATGAAAAGGGACTCCTCTTACTTTTGTGGCGACGAGGTGAAAGTAATCTATATTGCCAAATAACGATTTCAGTAGATATGTATTTCTATAAATAAAATCCTTTGTTTTTCCATCCATAAACAGTTTTTGTTTTGGATTTGCCATACAGCATCGAAGAAGATTTACCGGCAACAGGCTTTTTTAAACTTTTGTCAGATAGTTCGGTAGCCCTCTTATACGCCTCCGGTACCCATTCCAATCTTAGTCTGCATTCGTTACTCATAGTCGTAAAGTGTTTAGGTAAATATACCAAAAGTATCCAGCACGCGTCATTGCGAGGAACGACGTGGCAATCCCCGATTTGTAGAGCCACTCTGTATAGTTAGGGATTGCCACGCTGCGCTCACAATGACGCGTGGATATAAAAAGCAGAAGGAGGGTGGTCCAACGAAGCGTAGACCGGTGAGTCGGTCTCCGTATTAAAGAAAAATCCTGATTCTTGCCTCTTAATTCTCGCCTCTTTTTATTGTTAAGAATAATTCTAAATAACACATATGGCTTGTAAAAAACTTTATTAGCGCTATGTTTTGTATTTTTGCATTCTATTTTATAATATATAAGCCTCAGAATGAAGAAAAGTGCAATTTTTGGTCTTGTAGTTATAGCTATCGCTATAGCGGTTATCATTAGCGTTTACTCTAATTCCAGTACCTATGGTTCTTTTAGCGATGCTACAAAAACTACCAGCGAGCTGCATATTGTAGGGCACCTGAACACTGCAAAAAAGTTGTATTATGATGCCACTAAGGATGCCAATTACTTTTCGTTTTACATGAAAGATAATAAAGGCGAAGAACGCAAAGTAGTATTTACCGGTACCAAACCCGAAGACTTTGAACGCAGCGAGCAGTTGGTATTAACCGGCACCATGGTTGGTCAGGAGTTTCATGCCTCCAAGATCCTGATGAAATGCCCTTCCAAATACACTCAGGACAAGTTAGAAATTACAGAAGCAAAGGCCACGCAGGCCAGTATATAAATTGGTATCAAGTAGTTAGTATCAAGTATCAAGATTTTTTCACAGATTCTAAATACCGCGTTTGATAAGTCGTGATACTTGATACTAACTACTTGATACTAATCACTCGAATCTAATATGGATACAGTTTTTAAAGGCGAACACCTTTTACCCGGCCAGATAGGTCAGTTTTTTATCGTTCTTTCTTTTGGCGCGGCTCTTTTATCGTTCATCAGCTATTATTTTGCCACTACCGAAGATGCAGGCAAAAATGCCAGCTCCTGGCAGCGCATGGGCCGCATCGGCTTTTATATCAATTCCATCTCTATACTGGGCATGGGCACATGCCTGTTCTATGTTATTTATAACCACTATTTCGAGTATCATTATGCCTGGGCCTATACCTCGCGCTCGCTACCAGTTTACTACATAGTATCTGGTTTCTGGAACGGACAGGAGGGGGGCTTCCTGCTGTGGACTTTCTGGCAGGCCGTTTTAGGTAATATCCTCATCCGCAGGGCCAAATCATGGGAACGCCCGGTAATGACGGTGGTAGCCTTTTCGCAGGTGGTTTTAGCCACTATGGTACTGGGTGTGGAAATTTTGGGAACCCGCATAGGCAGCTCACCATTCCTGCTGTTACGCAAAGCGCTCGAAGCACCTATCTTCCAAAACCCCGACTATCTTTCGTTTATAAAAGACGGCCAGGGCATGAACCCATCCCTGCAAAACTACTGGATGATCATTCACCCGCCAACGCTGTTCCTGGGTTTTGCGTCAATAGTAGTGCCTTTTGCTTATGCGGTAGCCGGTCTTTGGCAAAAACGTTATAAAGAGTGGGTTGCACCTGCTATACCATACGCCCTGTTTGCCGGTATGATACTGGGTACAGGTGTTATCATGGGCTCGTTCTGGGCATACGAGTCGTTGAATTTTGATGGTTTCTGGGCCTGGGATCCGGTAGAGAATGCCTCTATCTTCCCATGGATCACCATGGTGGCTGCTTTGCATGTACTCATCGTATTTAAAAATACGGGTCACTCTTACTTTACCGCTACTTTTTTGGTATTGATCAGCTTTGTGCTGGTATGGTATTCTTCATTCCTGTCGCGCAGCGGTATTTTGGGCGATACTTCTGTACACTCCTTTACCGATAACGGCATGTTCTGGCAGCTGGTTATTGGCGTATTAATATTCCTGGTACCGTCCATTGTATTACTGGTGGTCCGGAGAAAACAGATGCCAATCACCAAAAAAGACGAGGACACCTACTCGCGTGAGTTTTGGATGTTTGTAGGCTCGGTATTTTTGGGCCTGTCATGCTTTCACTTGTTGGTGGTAACTTCTGTACCGGTATGGAACGCTATGTTTGGTACTAAAATAGCGCCGCCATCTGATGTAATTAAGCATTACAATGTTATCCAGTCGTCATTTGCTTTTGTGGTGACGATATTGACCGGTTTTACCCAGTTTTTAAAATATAAGAAAACCGATGTTACCCGCTTTTTTATTACTACGGGCTTATACCTGCTCTTCGGCGCTTTAATAACCGCGTTGGTAGTGTATGCCACCGGCGTTTACAAGCTGAACGCGGTGTTTATACTGGTGATGTGGGGTTCGGTATATTCGGTGGTAGCGAACGCGAAAATATTGGCAGATGCCTTTAAAGGTCAGTTTAAACTGGCCGGATCGGCAGTGGCGCATATTGGTTTTGGCTTACTGTTGATAGGCGCGTTGATAGCAGCAGGTACCAGGAGCATTATCTCTATTAACAATACCGGCGAAGGTTTTTCTCCGGAGTTTGCCAAGGAGCAAAATCCGCGCGAAAATATATTGGTTTATCTGAATCAGCCTCAAAAAATGGGTGATTATACGGTTACATACATTGGCGATTCTATATCAACTCCTAATATCTTTTTTAAAGTTGATTATAAAAAAATGGATGCCAACGGTAAGGTAACCAACGAATTTGTATTGAAACCCAAAGCGTTGATCAATAAAGGACAGATGTCGGCCTCGCCGGATACAAGGCATTACCTGTTTCATGATATGTACACGCATATTACCATGTTTTATCCGGTACCATCTGCCTTAAAAGGCGAAGCGGAGCAAAATGGTGCAGACGGTCATGATGAAGCTAATGACGATAAAAATTACGATGCCCCGGTAAGTCACGAAGTAGCCCCGGGAGATACTATCAGGTATCGCGATGGCTATATCTTATTAAAAGGATTGAATAAAGAAGCTAAAGTGCAAAGTATTCCACTTACTGATAGCGATGTGGCTATTGGTGCCAACCTGGAAATTGTAACGAATGGCAAAAAATATGAGGCGGTACCGGTATACATGATCAAAAACGGTAACGTGTTTGATTTTGCCCGCAAGGTAGATGATGCCGGTTTGAAACTACGTTTCAGCAAGGTGATACCAGAGAATAAAAAGGTGGAGATCATGGTGTATCAACAACCCGAAAGCAAAAAGAAATTTATTGTGATGAAAGCTATCCAGTTCCCATACATTAATTTCTTTTGGTCGGGCACTATCATTATGGTGATCGGGTTCTTTATGTCGATCCTCCGCAGGAAAAAGGAATTGAAGGTGGTTTAAAAGCCTCACACGGCCCTTTCCAAAGAGAGTAATAGCTCATGTAAGGTGGAGTTGAAACTTACAAGGTAAAAACAAGAGGCAGAGCAGACTCACCCGGTCTACGCTTCGCTGGACCACCCTCTCTGCGGCTTTGCCGCAAAGAGGGTAAAGAAAAAAGAATTAAAAATCCCCTCTATGCGCGAAGCGGAGAGAGGGGTGACGAGCGCAGCGATGTCGGGGTGAGTCGATAGATGCTTAATTTTCGCTTTATGCCTTTTCATGGGCTATTACTCTCCAAAGGAGAAGGCTTTTAAAAATATTATAATCTTCGTAGGTTTCTGGATTAAAACCTCTTGTCATTTCTCCCTCCAGTCGAAATGACAATATGGGCTGTACAAAAAAACTTCGTAAGTTTACCTGCAAGCATGGATACTTATTTAGCCGCGCACAGTCAAAATATCCTTAACAATGGTTTTGCCATTGTTGATGCCATTTATACACTATCAGAGATAAAAGAGATCCTCACTATTATCGAATCTGTCGATCCATCGAACCCGGCTTTTCGTAAAACGGAGGATCTGTTTGCCATCAGGCAATTTTTAAAGGAGGTGCCCCATATTGTTCCTTTGATTTTTAACAACAATTTAAAAACGTTGATCAATAACTTGTTTGGTGAAGGGTATTTCGCCGTTAAATCTATCTACTTCGACAAGCCCGAACTTTCCAATTGGTTTGTAGCCTGGCATCAGGACCTCACCATTGTGGTTAACCAGAAAAGGGATATCCCAGGTTATGGTCCGTGGACGGTTAAACATAATCAATTTGGCGTACAGCCGCCGCTGGATATATTACGGGATAATTTTACCATCCGTATCCACCTGGACAATGCCGGCCCGGATAATGGCGCGCTCAAGGTAATTCCAGAGTCACACCTGAAAGCTGTTTATCGTCCTGAAACCATTAACTGGCAGGTTGAAACAGAAACGCTTTGCCCTGTTGCTGCAGGCGGAGTAATGATCATGCGCCCGTTGCTGCTGCATGCCTCTAACCGAACCACCAACAACCAAAAAAGAAGGGTAGTGCATATTGAGTTTAGTCGTGCTAAATTGCCTGATGGGATTGATTGGGCGGAGAAGATGGACTAGTAGTATTTATATATCTATTCATGATTTTCATATGCCATATTCTTATTAGTGCCATAAATGACACCTATACTTATAAAAAATTTTCTGAGTATATCATATTTCTGGCTGCATACGGTCCCAATGTCTAATTTATTTGTGTCGGATTCATAATTGTGGCAATGAAAACAAATATCCAGACGGTGAACCACCTTGCCATTTTTATTAAGGAAGATAAAGGAGTTACGAGGTTCAAAGCATGCCCCACGACCCATGAGATTAGCCCTATCAATCTTTTTAAAATCAGTATTATAAATTATGTTGGTGAGGCGGATGATCTGGTTTTTAGTTAAGGTTTTGGTTTCTATTACTGTTGAATAATCTAAGCTATCTTTTATGATCACTAGCCCATTTCGAAGTTGTAATTCTTTATGACTTAGCTTTTGTACGGGTTTTAAAGTATCGAAAGAAATCTCTGTGTTAGGTTCGGCGCCACCCCTATACGATACCGCCAGTATTTTATACGCTCCTGAAAATGGGTACTTTTTTAGTCGTTGCTCAACAGTGTACTGGTCGGTAAATGTGCAGTCATCAAACCAGGGCTTATGCCGTTTGTTTAATATTTGAAGTTGTTTTAGAGTTAGTGGTTTTGAGAGAATTTTCTTGTGGTAACGTTTGATAGTATCTCGCCCACAAATCAACTCCTTGCTTTCCGCATAACCACTCAAGCAGATCAATAAAAATACAACGAGGAGTAATTTAGGTTTCATTACTTAATATTACAAAATTTTTGGGATGCTTGCCAACCCCAATTTTACTCCTGCTTTAAAAATGCTAATATTTTACTGTTCACGGTATCGGGTTTTTCAACGGATGGCAGGTGGGCAGCTCCCGCAACCGGAAAAAAATCAACCTTAAGTACACTGCGGATAGAGTCGCTGTAACGGAAGGGTGAGGTGCCATCTTTTTCGCCCCAGATAAGCAGCACGGGTTTATTGGCTTTATTGAGGCATATATTGCTTTCCCGGCTGTGCTGTTCATAATCATACATAGTTGATACCAACGCATGCCTGAAACCCTTATATTCCATCTGCGGCAGATAGCGTTTTACCCACCCTGAGTGTTCTTTCGGATACAGGAAATCATTCAGTTGGTCCTTTGCCCGTTTATTGGAATTCACGGCCTCGTTATACATAGTAAAATGGCGGGGAGCGCTGGGCTTAAGGCTTTCATAAGCCGGATCTATCAATATCACTTTATTGATCATGTCCGGGTGCTGGCAGGCAAAATTAGTTATCATTTCGCCGCCAAATGATATACCAGCCAGGTTTACATGGCCTTGTAGTTTCAGGGCGGTTATCAGATCCAATAATTGGGTGTTGTACAGGTTCTTATCATAGATGGTGTAAGGTCTGTCAGAATAACCCCGGCCATACATGTCATAACGCAGTACTCTATAGCCATTTTTTACCAGGAACTCATACGTACCATCCCAGATATAGTATGGAACGCTAAAGCCGTGCACCAATATCACTACTTCGCCATTTTCTGGCCCTTCGAGCTGATAGTGGGTAATACCCTTGCTTAATTTTATAAATTTGCCATTGATATTTTTGCGGTCGGCGGCGGTTAAAACCTTTTTTTCTTTGTTGTTATATTCATAAAAACCATATAATATCAGGGCAGAGGCCCCCACCAGGAAAATGACGATGATGATACTTACTTTAAGTATTTTCATAGGGCAACGGATAGATAGAGATGATGATCGCTAAAATACAGAAATATTTAAATTACAACTGTTTACAGAATATTAAATTGTAAAATAGTATGCGTATAACTTTAATCGGATCGGGCAATGTGGCCACACACCTGGCTGCTGCTTTAAAAAACGCGGGCCATCGTATAGTGCAGGTTTATAGCCGCAATGCTCAACATGCCGCATTACTGGCTTACCATGTTGGCGCGGAAGCCATTGATAACCTGGCAGCCATAAATCCGGATACCGACCTGTTTATCATTTCTGTAAAGGACGATGCCATTATAGAAATGGTAAAAGCGCTGGCCGGGTATCAAAAACTCATCGTACATACATCCGGTTCAACCAATTTAAATGATGTGCTGGCTTTTACGGATAATGCGGGGGTATTATATCCGCTGCAAACCTTTAGCAAAACTAAAGAAGTTGATTTTTGGGCTGTGCCTTTATGTATTGAAGCAGCTAATGACCATATCAAATCCAATCTGAAACAACTGGCCGCTACGATCAGTAATAATGTATATGATGTAAACTCCGCCGATCGTAAAATATTGCACCTGGCTGCGGTATTTGCCTGTAATTTCCCTAATTATCTGTATGCAGTAGCACAACAGTTGCTGGCGGCACATCAAATGAACTTTGATATGCTGAAACCCCTGATACTGGAAACCGCTCAAAAAGTGCAGGCTCAGCTACCCGCAAGCGTGCAAACCGGCCCCGCTGTACGCAATGATGTTGTTACGATGGATGCTCACCTGCAAATGCTTAATGGTCAGCCCTATTGGCGGGAGATCTATGCTTTATTAAGTCAGGGTATTATCAAAAACAATAATGGTGGGCACGGGGACAAGTAATTTTGTTACTTTTGCCTAAATGAACGTTTTTAAAATAAAGATAAATTTCGAGGAAAAAGGGCATGAACCCGTTGAACTGCCTATAGCCGAAGGAGAGTCTGTATTGGATGTTTGCCTGGAAAACGGCATAGAGCTGCAGCATAATTGCGGCGGCGTTTGCGGATGCAGTACCTGCCACGTTTACGTAAATAAAGGAATGGATAATATCCAGGAGATATCTGATAAAGAGGAAGATTTTATTGACAGGGCCGTAAATCCGCGTATTAACTCGCGCCTGGGTTGCCAGTGTGTAATAGTTGATGGTGATATTGAAGTAACCCTGCCAGATCAGTCACAATTCCTGGGGCACTAATTAGAAGGTTTTACGTTTGACGTTGTACGTTTTACGTAAAGTTAATAAACATAGAATATAAAAGAACGTATAACGTACCACGTAAAACGTACAACAAAGAAAATGAGCGACAATAAATTTGCCTTACCTATTCACTGGAATGATTACGAAGACATCGCTATTGAACTTTATGAAAAGTTTGGCGATGATTTTGACGAATCAAAAATATACCGCATCCGTTTTACCGAATTGCTGGAATGGGTTTTATCGTTACCCAATTTTGCAGGCACAAGAGCCGAATCAAATGAAGGGCACCTGGAGCAGATCCAATCGGCTTGGGTTTACGAATGGCGCGATAATCAATAAGGGACAGTAGTAAGTAATGAATGGTGAGTAGTGAGTTGTCAGGGTTTAGTACTCTTCTATGTACTACTCACCATTCACTGTTCTCCACTCACTAATTCGCTAATTCATTAATTCAATAATTACCTCGTTGGAATCATTTCTACAAAAATTAAAAGATATTACCACGTTTATTTTTGATGTGGACGGTGTGCTTACCGACGGTTCTGTTTTTGTGACCGACAACGGAGAGCAAAGCCGGGCTTTTAACATCAAAGACGGGTATGCCCTGCAGCTGGCCGTTAAATGCGGATACAATGTATGCGCCATATCTGGCAGCCGGTCAAAAAGCGCTATATATCGCTTAAACAGTCTGGGTATTCAGGATGTTTATATGGGTACGCATACCAAATCACAGCGTTTTAAAATATATCTGGAAGAAAAAGCCATCATTGCTACCAATGTTTTGTACATGGGTGATGATATTCCTGATCTGGAAGCCATGAAAATGGCAGGTTTGCCGGTTTGCCCTGCTGATGCGGTTGAAGAAATAAAAGCCGTAAGCGCCTATGTATCGCCTTATGCGGGAGGTAAAGGGTGTGCCCGTGATATTATTGAAAAAGTGCTTAAAGTGCAGGATAAGTGGATGAGTGAACAGGCTTATAGCTGGTAGATTATTTAGTTCATGGATCATAGGTCATGGTTCATGGTAACTTAAGTGATCAAGGTATAAGTTATAGGCTTTTTACTATGAACCATGATCAATGAACTATCAACTATAAAAAACATCTACTATGAACTCAACGTCTGTCCCCAAAATCATTCTGGCATCAAAATCACCGCGCAGGCAGGATCTGCTCTGGTTGATGGATATGGAGTTTGAGGTTGTTTTAAAGGATGTTGACGAATCATATCCCGAAGGTTTAACACCCCAGGAAGTGGCGGTTTATATCGCCCGTAAAAAAGCCGAAGCCTTTGATGGTACCGTAACTGATGAGGTGGTACTTACCGCCGATACCATTGTTTGTATAGATGGCCTTATATTGGGCAAACCTGAAACTCCGCAACATGCTGTAGAGATGCTGCAGTTGCTATCGGGCAAGGTGCACCAGGTTATTACCGGAGTTTGCTTGCTGTATAAGGGTCGTTATAATAACTTTTTTGATGTATCCGAAGTGTTTTTTCGCAAACTAAGCAACCAGGAGATTGAAAGTTATGTAACTGAGTATAATCCGCTTGATAAAGCTGGCTCATACGGCATCCAGGAACGTATTGGTTTAATAGGTATTGAGCGCATTAATGGCTCTTATACCAACGTGGTGGGCTTGCCTACAGAAAAGTTATACGCTCAGCTTTTTAATTTAAATAAATAAATATTTAAATTAAACCTTTGTTTGTTCAAGAGTCTAATGAATAAATATAAGGGAGTGAATTAAAATGAAAAAAACTATCTATACAGGGCTGGTATTATTGCTGGTTTCGGCCCTGTCTGCTTGCAGCAGTTACAATTACTACACAGCAGCCCGCAACAAAACTGATCTCTCATCTTACCGTACATTTGCCTGGGTAGCACCAGAAACAAGCAACAAAGCCGGTGGTGTTGTGAAAAAAGAGATCGCTGATGAAAGGGTGAAAGATGCTACTATCGCGGCATTACAAACTAAAGGCTTAAGATTACAGGAAAACAATCCCGATTTGCTGGTGAGCTACTCTACCCTGACCGGCAGAGGCGTAAAAACCGAATTCTATCCGGCTTATTATGGCGGATGGGGCTGGGGCGGCTGGGGTGGCTGGGGCTGGGGTTGGGGCTGGCGGTCACGCGGATTTTATGGCTACTATGGTGGCTGGGGCGGCTGGGGTTATCCATACGGCTACGGCGGTACTTATGCCCGTGTTCCCTACAAAGAAGGCACCTTGATCATCGACCTGATTGACCGTAACACCGGTCGTATAGTGTGGAGGGGTTTTGGTGTTGGCGAACTGCACAATCCGCAAAAAACGCTCAACGAATTGCCTAAAGTGGTTGATGGCGTGTTAAAACAGTTAGAAATCAACCAGGTTAGTCCGTCGCAAATACGAAAAGCGTAAAACGCGAACCCTTATTCGTTCATTCATTCCTGCAAAAAAATATAATGATCAATCCCTTTAGGCGCTAAGCCTGGAGGGATTTTTTTTGGCGGTATAGCCGGGTAACCGCAAAAACAACAGCTACTACTACCAATACAATTACCCAGGTATCTAAAGGGCAGCCATCGGGTCCACCATCATTTCCATCACAAAGACCACCGCCCGGGTTTGATTGGGCAAAACAGTTGGAGGTGATCAATAAAAGGCATATCCCCGGTAAAAATTTATAAATAGTTTTTACAAAGGCTGATGATTTCATGGTGATGTTATTGTTTATAAAACTTAGCGCTGCCAATTCTTTTTCCTGTAGACTCGTCAACTGCTTCTATTACGTAAAGCCCGCTCAGGAGGTTACTAATATTTTGCTGTAAATAATTGGTATCGCTTGTTGTTATGGTTTTTACTAAGCCTCCGGAAGCGGTTGCAATATTCACTTTAATGGTGTTGCTATAAGTTTTACCAAAGTTAATATTTATACTTTGTGAAGCAGTACTTGGGTAAACAATAAATCTTAAAGGGCTTGTGGTAAGATAATTGAAGTTTAAAACGTTCGAAATGTTTGTTTGCCCGGTTACCAATTGTTGTTTTAAACGATAAAATACCTGTCCGCTGCCAGATGTTATATCAGTATAGCTATAGCTACCCACGCCGGTTGAACGCAAGCTATCAATAGCTATAAAAGAATTACCACCATTAGTGCTTTTTTCAACAACAAATGTGGTTGAATTGCTTTCATTATCAGTTTGCCAGGTTAGTTTAATACCGCTTGTTTGTTTAGCTCCATTAAAGTCGCGTAATTTATATTCATGCCCCGGGGCTATGCCAATACTTAAATAAAACCTGTCGCGCGCGTAACTGGCCGGGGCGGTAGTTACATTAAAAGTGTATTCGGTATTATGGATCACATCTAAAGAATCATTGGTGAATTTGTCCTTTAAAAAAATGGTGTAGCGTTCGTCAATATTTTGTTTAATAGGGGCCGTAAGCTTATAAGTACCATAATTGGTGTAGGCAATAAAAAGGTTTATCCGCTTTTGTTTCTCTAACTCTGTAGTATAGTTTGCAAAACATCCTATAGAATCGGCAGTTTGTGAGAAAAAGAAATTTCCCTGGCCCGATGATGCTAAATATGGAGCATCCTCGCCGGGGACAAATTTATTTTGAGCGTTTTTGTCAAAATAAATGTCGGTAGAACTAAAAGTGCTGGAGTCCTGCATCATATCCAATCGTAACCATGGGGTAGTACTCACATTGGTATTACCTGTTGTCGCTGCTGTGGTTAATGAAGTGCTTGCCTGTTTACTATCCTGACCGCCGTTAACAGCCAACGTTTTTACAACAGAAGGTCCTCCCTTTTTTACATTAAATATCGGCGGCGAAGTATTGGTATAAGTTGCATAAGGCACTTTCATGCTTTCATCAAAGGTGATCTTAGTACTGGCAGCCGGTGCAATCACAAAAAAGCCTTGTCCCGATAATACATATTGACTGCCTCCGGTCCCTACAACAGGTGAATTAAGGGTGCTTGTATTAATCAGCACAAACCGGGTAGATGAGCTGTTTGTGCCGGTTGGAGCATTTTTAATGAGTAGGTAATAAAATTTTAAAGTAATGTTAACCGCACCAACTTTAGCCAGATCGATAACGGAGGCGTAAGGGTTACCTACTAAATTATACCCCCTCTTTTGTGTAGGGGTTGTGCTACTGAACGATAAAGTAGCTGGGTATGCAGTATTAGCCAACGGATAGGTTGACGCGTCTGTCGCGGTGGTAGCTGGCAAATTAATAATATTAGGCGTCATGGGGGAGTTGGTGGCCGTTGTGCCTTTAATAACAGACCCAAAAAATGTTAATGTACCATCGTCGGCAGCAGGGAAAGGCTTTACAAATGGCGCTCCGGTGGCCGGGTTTAGCTGGTCGCGGCTCCCCCGGTAATAAAGCAATATGCCGTTGCCCATGGGGATAGACACGCTGGTATTTGTAAGCGCTTTATATTCATTGCCCGCTACCTGGTTTTGGTCGGTAGTTGCCGGGGCGTTTTCATTATAAACAAAAACGGAGGGACTATTACCCGTGGCCGGGGCACTGTCAAAACCGCCTCCGGAACCACTGGGGCCGGTAACAATGGTACTCAGTTTGCTACCCGCCGCGCCCGGCAATATGATCGGTTTCAGGCTGTAACTGTTAGAGGTGCTGCTTATAACTGTATTGGTAGTATCGGCAACCGGCGATGAAAGAAGCATATACCTGCGGGCACCGCCCTTTATAAAACGCTGCACTTCAATTTTACCGGCAATAGCCCCGGCAGTAAGGTTGCCGATGCTGGCATCACCGCTGGCATTAGAGAGCAGTGTTAAAGCAGAGGTATAGGTTGAAGGCGTATTTTCGACTGTCAATATACCCGATCCGTTAACGTTGATGGTATAAGTGGGGTTAATAAAAAAATTACTATTCAATTTCATCCGTTTGCTGGTTGCTCCGGTTGTACCATTGGTAAAAGTTACATTATTGAATTTTGTACCTGCTGTGGTGTTGTCAATTAAAGTTTGGGCGGCCGTGCCGTCAAACGTAATGAGACCGGCGCCTGCGGTGAAAGTTCCGGAATTGGTATAGTTCTGCGCGATATTTAAGGTACCACTGCTCATAGTTAAAGAGCCGCTGGTGGTTACACTGCCGTTAATATCGGTAGCGCCCGATCCGAGGTTTAACGCGCCTGTGTTACTGACGTTAGATGCAATACTCAAACTACCACCGGCCTGATTAATAATACCCGGGGAGTTATTAATAAGACTCCCGTTGATAGTAGTTGCACCCGCACCACCTGTCACTGTAGCTGAATTTGTCCAGGTGGCCGCTGTTGATCCACTTATCCCGATAGTTGTAGTAGTATTAACAGTAGCGAAAGTTACATTGGCCGATGTGGTAAAAGTAGAATCGATATTTAAATAACTGGTTTGAACCGGGGTGGTGTTGCCAATAACCGGGCCGCCAATTACAGCATTGCTCCCCTGGACTACTAAATTATCATAAGTAACATCGGTTGAGGCAGTTGTACTTACTTTGCCGCCATTGGGGCCAAAACCCTGAGTAGAAGAAGTGTAGACTACCGCATTAGGGGCTGTATAATAAATAGTTACCCGCCCACCAAGTGTTCCGCTTTGCCTGTTACCATACAGGTTTATAGAACCGTAGGGCGCAGCCAAAGCACCTATCGCATTGGCGTTATTGAGGTATAATGTCGGACTACTCTTAGGAGAGCTGGTATTATACGTACCGTTAACTGTAAAGTAAGCCAGGTTATTACCAGTATTATAGCCGTTTGGGTTTGTAATGCTTATTTGACCATCCAGGCGCATAATACCATCCTCTAACCTGAAACCGCTGCCATTGGTTAAGCTGGTGCTCGGTATGATCAAAACACTGCCCGATACATTTAAATTGGCTATATGTGAAAATAAAAAGCTGTTTTGCCCGCCTGTGGTGCCACTTAAGCCAACTCTAATGTTAACGCATTTTAGGGTGGCTGTGCCGTTTATAAAGTTATTGATAGTTGTACCGGCGCTATTGTTGAGGTTTGGATTTTGAGTAATATCGCCTGCTATTGCCAATGTTCCTGTGCTGCCATTTATAGTTACTGTAGTCCCGGGTGTTGAGGTGCTGTATTGTTTTGATCCGAACGTAATAGATGCTATTGTTAATGTTTGATTGGCGTTTAGCGTTAGTGTTGGCTGGTTGGTATAAACACCAATTGTAGTACTTACGCCAAACAGAACAATATCATCTGTTCTGCCCCCGCCACCGGGATAATCCGCTGTACCGGTTCCGCTTCCCGTAACTGTCCAGTTGGCGGTGGTTGTCCAGGCCGTTGAGCTACTGCCATCCCAGTTAAAAGTATAAGCAGCAAAGGCCCGGCTTTGGATAAATATCAGAAAAATAAGAAGAAGGATGATTTTAGATAGACGTGTTGGCAGATTCAGAAGTAGCAATGTATAATGTATTAAAGCTTGTTATAATGTGGCTTTATACGGGCAAAATTTCTTTAAAGTTTCATTTTTACACCCTAAAGACATATAAATCAGTGAATAAAATGAATAAGATATATCATTTTTTGAAGGATTTTTTAAAAAAGATAACAAGGTGCAAGCTTGCTGATGTATTGCTGAAATGGATCAAATTTATAGCTGGGTATTATTGTTTGAAGAATTTAGCGCTGCCGATACGTTTGCCCGTGATAGTGTCAATGGCCTCTACAATGTAGAGCCCTTTGATCAAATTGCCCACGTTTTCCTGTACAGAATCGGTGTTGGCAGAGGTTAAGGTTTTTACCATGCCGCCGGTTGCGCTTATAATATTGATTTTGATATTGTTGCTGTATGTTTTACCCAATTTAATATGGATGTCTCTGGCCGTGCTGGTGGGGTATACCATGAACTTTAAAACATTCAGGTCGCTGTTATAATCAAATACCAGGTTTTTTGACATTTGGGTATCACCTGTCACTAAACTTTGGGCCAGGCGATAAGTGATCTGTCCGTTACCGGGGGCCGGATCGGTAAAGGTGTAACTGCCGGCACCGGTTGATTGCAGACTGTCGATCACTTCAAAAGATTTGCCGCCATTGGTGCTTTTTTGAACCACGAAACCTGTAAAATTACTTTCATTATCAGTTTTCCAGGTCAGCTGGATGCCGCTGGTTACTTTACTGCCGCTAAAGTTTAATAGTTTGTATTCGTGCCCCGGCGCAATACCAATGCTCAGGTAAAAACGATCCCTGGGATAACTGGCGGCATTTTGATCGACATTAAAAGTATAAACTGGATTGTGTACCACATCTAATGAGTCGTTGGTATACTTGTCTTTTAAATAGATGGTATAACGTTCGTCGATGTTTGATTTAATGGGCGAGGTAATTTTGTACTGACCAAAATTCGAGAACGCGATAAATAAATTGATGCGTTTTAGTTTTTCCAGGTTGCCGGTATAATTAACAAAACAACCCACAGAGTCGGCCGATTGCGAATAAAAGAAATCGCCCTGGCCCGATGCTGCTATGTATTGTGCATCTTCACCAAGTGCAAATTTAGCACTGGAATTTTTATCAAAAGCGATGTCGGCGGTATTTAATATGTTGGTATCCCGCATCAACTCTAACCGCAACCGTGGTATAGGATCTATAGCGGTTTCGGCAGATGCGGATGCTGCAACAGCCGCCTGCTGTGTGCTGGTTTTATCAGGACTAACCGTTAAAGTTTTAGCCACTACACTCGGGTTGCGTATCACATTAAACACCGGTTTGGTAGAAGCTGGTGAAGTATACGAAGTATAAGGCACTTTCATGCTTTCGTTAAATGTCAAAGTAGAAGTTGCATTAGGGGCGGTTATAAAAAAGCCCTGCCCGGATACGGCGTACCTGCTGGCCCCGGCAGGCGGTGTACCTGCGTTACTGGCATCATAAACGGCATACGTGGTGGAGAAGCTGTTGGTGCCGGTAGTGACATTTTTAACCAGCATGTAATAGAACTTATACAAAAAGGCGATATTAACCGTATAAACCGTGTGCAGGTCAATTACTGATGGATAAGGGTTGCCTACCAGGTTAAGTCCTTTTTTGGTAGAAGCAGAGCTGGCAAACGATAAATTGTTTGACAGGGTAACCGCTGATGAACTATAATAAGTTGGCATCGGTGTGGCTGGGAAATTAATAACACTCACAGTTAAAGCACCACCAGCACCGCTGCCTTTATATACCGCGCCCGAAAAATTTAAAGTGGCATTATCTGGAGCAGGGAAGGGATTTACAAATACGGCAGAGCTTGATACACCTGTACGGCTGCCCCTGAAATAATATTCCACTCCATTACCCATTGGTACCGTTTCGTTCATAGTAGCAAAGCCTTTAAATTCATTGCCTGTAACTACGTTGGGGTTAGTTGTTAGCGGGGCGTTTTCGTCATATATAAAAACGGATGGGTTGTTTTGAGGCGAAGTATCAAATCCATTGGCAGAGCCGCCTGGCCCGGTGATATAGGTAGTGGCAAAAAATGGCAGCAGGTTATATGTACTGGCCGATGCATTAGCTACCGGCGAAGAAATAAGCATATAACGGCGCGGACCGGTTGTTCCTCCTCCGCCTTTTACATAGCGTTGTACATTGATGGTGCCGGTAACTGTAGCAGTAATAGCATTGCTGCTGGCATCTGTACTTAAACTGGCTATACTGGCATCGCCCGTGCTGTTTGATAATAGCGTAAGACTATTTGTTGCTGTGGCATCCACATTCATGGTAGTGGCGCTTGTTTTTAAAAAGGCCAAAGTACCCAGAGCCGCTATATTGTTACGCCCGCTTAAGGTTGCAGTTGTGGCTGATGAAGTGAGGTTGTAGAATACCGTGCCTGTAGTAGGTGCGCTTGCATATGATCCTCCAGCGATGGTTTGGGTAGTACCGGTTAACTGAACAGTATTGGTATTGGTAACAAAATCAATAGGAGAGCTGGCGGAATTGTCAATATTACCCGCAACGGTTAGTAATCCAGATGCAACATTAGGTTGTTTTTTACCTGTTCCTGTTAATATTAAATTTTGATATAATGCCGGGCTTGTGTTTAAATTACTAACACCGGTTGTTGCGTATACTATTTGTGTGCCTGCACCTGCATAAGCATAATTAACGGTAGATTGCCCGGTTCCTGTGCTATTATAAAAATCAATAGAACCTGCATAAGTTGATCCGGAAGCAGCTGTTGTATTAATAGGGGCTGCGTTAGTAAGTATTAATGTAGCTGCTGAACCAGTACCAGGATCGATACTAAATACGGGATTCCCTACACTGTTGCTTAGGCCAAGTATGCGAAACAGGGTGTTTTGTGTAAGTATTTGTCCGCCAATAGTAGTAGTTCCGCTTACTAATGAAAACCTTCCGTCAATTTCCCCTAATGGGATAACAAGGGCTACAACAGTAGTTGAATTAACAGTTACGTTTCCACTAACATTTAAATTTTGAAGAGTTACTATAAAATTTAAACTCGGGAAGATACCTAATAGGGCACTACCGGGATTTGCAGTTGTGTTAATTTGGATAGAGCCGCAGTTAAGGGTGCCGGTACCGGATAGTGGAACCGAATAAGAAATTAATAAAGTTGGTTGCTGGGTAATGGAATTGGTTACATTTAAGGTGCCGTTCACTGTTAAAGGTACAGTAGTTAAACTTAGTATGACGCCAAACGTAATAGACGCACAGGATACGTTATCCCCGGCATTTACAACTGGGGGATTAGTAAAAAAAAGTAATGCTCCAATGTTTACGTCATCAGCGGCTCCAGGTACCCCTGCAGGCGACCAATTGGCCCCGTTATTCCAGTTAGACACATCACCAGTAGCTCCGCCAACCCATGATTTGGTTGCCGCTTTTACATCATTTGTTGCCTGCAAGCTAAGCAGTATCAGCAGCAATATCCAATAACGTAAAAAGCTTTTCATACACACAGGTTTATAGGCGCAAATACTCCTATCAGTTATTAAACTAATAAAGTAATTTACAGGTTATTACGTGTGTTTTACTATAAGGATGTAGTGTTTGTGGTAATGAATAAAATGAATAAATAAACACTATTCAAAAGAAAAACCTGATACTGATCAATAAAATTAAGTTTATTATTAGGAAATATTTAACCTTTAATCATGTAATGAGTTACTGTGCCTAATGTGAAATATGCTTCAACTAACCACTTTCCCTTTGTCAAGCCGCAATACCTTATCAACGCTGTTGGGGATTTCATGCTGGTAGTGGGTTACATAAATGAGGGTAACATTACTCAAACCGCAAATGGTATCAACCAGGTTTTTAAAATGGAGCTGCTGATGATCGTCCATGCCCTGGCAGGGTTCATCAAAAATAAGTAGAGCCGGGTTTTTGATCAGTGCCCTGGCCAGTAAACATAAACGCTGGGCGCTTGCCGGTATATTTTTTAACAGGGTGCGGGCATAGCGGTCAATCTCCAACGCTTTCATCCATCGCAGGGCAATAGCTGCCCTCTCCTGATTACTGGGCCTGAACAAACCCAGGGTGTCATAATAGCCCGACTCAATTACCTGCAAACAACTATTATCGGTAGGGAAGTACTGGTGCAGCTCGGGCGATACAAAACCGATCTTCTTTTTAATATCCCAGATACTTTCGCCGGTACCGCGTTTTTTATCAAACAAAATAATGTTATTGGCATAAGCCTGTGGGTTGTCGCCATTAATGAGGCTTAATAAAGTCGATTTACCCGCACCATTGGGACCGAGCAGCGCCCACCTGTCGCCGGTTTTTATCTGCCAGTTTACATCATCCAATATCACCTTGTCGCCATATTGAATACGCACCTTATCCATGGCTACTATCTGGTTAAAAGCAATGGGATTTTTATTGATGTTGAGTAATGCGGTAAGTTCCTGGTTGTCAATGTTATCTGCTGTGTCTGTTGTAAATAGTTCGGGGTTAAAAACTGCCCGGGGACTTTGATGGATGATTTTTCCGCTTTTTAAAACCGCTATATGGGTAATAGCTTCGGGTATTTCATGTACAGATGTAGCCATGATAATGCTGATGCCGGATGCAGTGATCTGCTCAATAATACCGTTAAATTCCTGCCGGGTTTTCACATCCAAACCGGTTAGGGGATTGTCGAGCAATAATAATATGGGATTTTTGAGCAGTGCGGCGGCCAGCATTAAGCGCTTGGTTTCGCCGTTAGAGAGTTTGATGAGCTGCTTATCACGTAAAGCATGCAGATTCAGCAGGGTTAGTATTTTATCCAATGTCCACTGCGTATCTGTCCGCGCGACGCTTTTAACGGACAATAAATAATCATCAACAGTTAAGGCATCTTCAGAATCTGAGGAATTGTATCGTTGCTGATAATAAAAATCGGTCGTGTTTGAAAGATTCCGGAAATGGTGTTTGGGTTCAACCAGGGATATCAATTTGTTAGGCAAATTCTGACCGTTTTCGTCAACCTGCAAGTTTGTAACATCATCCAGAAGGTGATAATTTATAGTGCCACCGGTTATATTAAAGCGTCCTGCTATAGTTTGTAGCAAGGCGCTTTTACCTGAGCCGCTTTCGCCAATTAAGGCCCAGTGCTCACCTTTGTTTATTTTAAAATTAAGCTCAGTGAACAAGGTATTGGTTAAAAACCTTACGGTAGCATTATTTATTGAAAAAAGCATATTAAACATGGCTTTATAAATAGGTGGTAAAAATACTTATCTGCCTTAAAAAGCCTGTACAGTTTTACCTGATTTTTAATAATGCATCGTATATAGTTAAAAACGAAGCGATTTTTTGAGTGTCGGGCTGAAGCGACGGTTGGTATTCCTATCTGTCATTGCATATAAAAACAAAAAGCTGCACACTGCTGTAGTAAATAGTATCACCAAATAAATAATCAACATATGAAAAATGCACATTGGATACTTATTGCCTTATTGCTGTTCACCATGAGCGGCTGTTCTGTGATTGAAGGGATATTTAAAGCCGGCGCCATTACCGGTATTATAGCAGTAATTGTAGTTATCGTGGCACTCATCTGGATCATCTCTTTGTTTCGCGGGAAATCATAAAATTAAATTTATAAATAGGATAAATTATTTATTTAAAATTAAACAATTTAATTTTAGCTGTGTTGATTCTGTATAAAACTTACAGTTATGGAAAACACACAAGCAACAGCCGAGGTATTGAATGATTTAATACAGATTAATAATGACCGCATTGAAGGATATACGCGGGCTTTGAAAGACCTGAAGGATAATGAGGGCGATCTTAAAGAGCTATTTACCACAATGATAGGCGACAGTCACCGGTTTAAGGTAGAGCTCGGTACCGAAATTGAGGTATTGGGGCATGACATTGATACCGGAACAAGCACCAGTGGTAAAATTCACAGGGCATGGCTTGATGTTAAGGCAGCCTTTACTGCTCATGATACCCATGATATATTGGAGGAATGCGAGTTTGGAGAAGATGCCATTATTAAAGCCTATCGCAATGCCCTTGAGGAAGAATACCTGCCGGCTTATTTACGCCAGGTAATAAATACACAGTTGGATAATCTGCTTGATGCTCACGATGAAATAAAAGCACTGCGCGATCAGGTTTAATAAAATACCTTTTTATCTTGACACCAAAAGACCGGCTATTATCTGACCGGTCTTTTTTATGTTAACAGATCTCATTGTTTAGTTTGCTGGTGCTATACTTACCGATCTGGTTGAAAATTACGTAATATCCGCCCGAAATGTTGGTCACAAAAAAAACGCCCTGGTAAACCGGGGCGTTTCTTGTTCTAAAAAATGAAAAATTACATTTTTTTAGTAGTGTCTTTTTTAGTGGTATCCATTTTAGAAGAATCAGATTTAGCTGAATCAACCGCAGTGGTTTTAGCTGAATCCATTTTAGCTGAGTCCATTTTAGCTGAATCAGCAGAACCTGCTGAACCAGAACCTTTACAAGCTGCAAATGAAGTAGCGATAGCCAGGGCTAAAAAGCCAAGTTTGAATGAATTTTTCATGTTTAATTTTTTAATAAGTGATTTAATAGTTTCTTGTTAATACGGTAAACAAAAAAAGGTAACCCATAATTTTTAAAAAAAATTACAGGTTACCCTTTATAAATTAACGAATAACTAAAAAACCAATAAAAAATGACTAAAATTTATATTTCAATCACCTTTTATATTGTGGTATAATTATTTTTTAGCAGCAGTGTCTTTTTTTGCAGTGTCAACTTTAGCTGAATCAGTTTTAGCTGAATCAACAGCAGTAGTTTTTGCAGAATCAACTTTAGCTGAATCAGCTTTAGCAGAATCAGCACCTGAAGCTGAACCAGAACCTTTACAAGCAGCGAAAGAAACAGCGATAGCTAAAGCTAAGAAACCTAATTTGAAAGAATTTTTCATTTTGTGAGTTTTAAAATTTAAATATTTTGTGATCGTTTTTCAGGAGTTAATACTTTTAGGAATAAAAGGTAACCCAACTTTTTTAAGGAAAATGAAAATAATTTTTTTACTGTTCGTAATTTCTTGTGCTATAGTCTTTTAAATAATGCTGATTTATGCCGTTTTTTCTTAAATATCAATTGTATTTACAATATTTCTACATATCCATCCGTCCCGTTCACCCGGATGCGCTGCCGGTCTTTGATCAGTTTGGTAGCATTATCCACGCCAACAACTGCAGGCAAACCGTATTCACGTGCAATAACCGCTCCGTGGGTCATCAATCCGCCAACTTCGGTAACCAGGCCTTTTATAGATACAAACAATGGCGTCCAGCTGGGATCGGTAAATCTGGTCACTAATATATCTCCGTCTTCCAGGTCAGCGTCTTCCATGTTCAGGATCACACGCGCCTGCCCCTCTATAACTCCCGAAGAAACCGCCAAACCTGCAATGGCCCCGGCCGGGAGATCCTCCAGCTTGTATTTACCGGTAATAATTTCACCATCAGACGTCATAATACGCGGAGGAGTTAATTTTTCATATAATTTGTATGCCTCTTTTCGTTTATCAATCATCTGGTAATCCAGTTGATGAGTGCGTACAACTTCGCGCAATTCTTCAAAGCCGAGATAGTAAATATCTTCTTTTGCATGAATTACGTTGGCTTGTATAAGCTTTTCGGCTTCTTTTAATAAAGCCTGCTTATAAACAAAGTAGCGGCAAATTATAGCGTATTTAGGATATTCGCGATAGCCGGCAAAATTCCTGATCAGGTTTATCATTCGTTTTGTTTCTTTGGCTTTTTGTTCGCCATCAGGTAATAGCGCCAGCCTGGCTAATAAGTCCTGCTCTTTTTTCAAAGCTTCCTGCCGCCCTTGCTCAAATCTCCGGCTGCCTGCCCCGGCCTCAAAGTTTTTGACATTATTGAGCAAAATAGGGATAAGCGTAATTGGTTTTTCGCTCCAGCGGTTTTTGGTAATATCAATTTCCCCGGCACACCGCATACCGTATTTGTTGAGATAAATATCGATAGCATACCGTATTTGTGGCCCGCCATCAAATTGAAGCAGTCCATCCAAAAAGTTGTCATCCTGTGCCTGTTGCAAATATTCAATTACAGCCGGGTAAGGACGAATTACATCGGCAACATGCAGTAGTTCGAGCCCCATTTCAGAAGTAATATTGTTTGGCACAGATTGAGCAAGCGTATCCCCCGCATTTTTCTCACCCAACCATTCGTTCATTTTTTCGTTGACCCATGATAAAGCATTCATCCCGGTCATAATCACACCAAAGCTTGGTGAGTCGGCTGAAGTTTTCTTGAGCTGCTGGATATCTTCCAGGATAAAATCAAACACATCCGGTCCCGATTTCAGCCGGATGTTTTGCTTTAAAGATTCTATCCATGTTTGGCTGCTCTTGATCAGATCATAAACGATGGTTGGGTCGTAGTCGTTTAGTGTCTCATAATCTCTGTGCGGCGCGTTGGCAGTGCTTTTAGCAGAACCCGGTTCTTCTTTATCAGCGGGTAATGGTTTTAGAAAATCACCCCGTTCATTAATGCTTGTAAGCGCGTCTTTGATGAGCGGATCGGATTTTCCAAGAACGTTTAGCATCGTGTGTCTGCCCGCAGCTGAAGCCAGCATTGGTGTAATATCAACAAACAGCCTCCCGCCAGCCGTACGCATAGGGGCGGGGGTGGTTAACAGGAAAAAAGACAATCCCAATGGTTTCATGGCATCCGTCATCATTTGCTGATGACCGACAGACACATATACATGATTTTCCTGATCATCAACTTCAGGAACCGGATATAAGGTAGTGATGGAGCGGCTTTGTACAATATAAAATGTATCGCCGGCCAAACACCATTCGATGTCCTGCGGGCTGCCGAAGTGTTCTTCGATCTTTCTGCCTATCCGCTCCAACTGCATGATCTGTTCGTCCGTCAGCACTTGTTTGTTCTGCTGTTCAGGCCCGATCTCCTGTTCTTTGGTACCGCCATCTTTTACGGCATAAATAGCCAGTTTTTTGCTGGATATCGTTTTATCTATGACGTGACCGTTACTCACTTTATAAAGATCGGCACTCACCAGGCCCGAAACCATAGCCTCACCAAGCCCGAAACTGGCATCAATGGATAATACTTTTCGGTTACCGGTAATGGGATCGGCAGTAAACAAAATTCCCGCCGCCCCTGGGAATACCATCTGTTGAACAACTACCGCCAGGTATACCTTACGGTGGTCGAAACCGTTTTGAATACGGTAAGTTATTGCCCTATCGGTAAACAGCGATGCCCAGCATTTGCTGATATGTTTGAGGATAGCCTCCCTGCCAATAATATTCAAATACGTATCCTGCTGGCCTGCAAAAGATGCCGTTGGCAGATCCTCGGCCGTAGCGCTGGACCGGACCGCATAAGCATTGTTTTCGTCAAGCCCGGAGAGGAAGCTGGTAATCTCTTCAATAATGTCTTGTGGAATGGTTATCCCTTCGATGATCCCACGGATGTTAGCACTAAGTTGAGTGATCTTATCCCGGTCCTCCGCTTTCAGAAGTGATAGCTGCTCAAGTAATTCGTTAACTGGCGGCGTTTCATTAATGACTCTTTTGAAAGCTTCGGTAGAGATGCAAAAGCCATCAGGTACGCGGATCCCGTCGATCCTGGAAAGTTCGCCCAGATTGGCACCTTTACCCCCCACCATGTTGAGCTTTGTTTTGTCGATATGCTGAAAATCAAATACCAATGAACCCGTGCTGGTCGTGTTTCCCATAGTTTTTATTTTGTTTATAATTTGTTTTTAGATAGATCGTGATCAGGCTTGGAAGTGCGGATGTTTTAATAAAAAACAACACTGAATATTCAAAAATATCTGATAGCCAGATATCAATAAAGCATTTTGTACTATATTTTTTTTCGCGCAATAATTGCCGCGAACATTGCGTTAACCTTACAACAAGTGACAAATAAAAAGACCCACTAAATGGCAAAAGCCGCTCCCGGAGCGGCTTTTTTTTAATGCTATACAAATCCTGTACAAACCACTTTTCTTCATGCCATTTTCCGTTTATTTTCGGGAATGGCTCCAGCTAAGCTTTGCTTGTTAGTATTCGCCGCTTATTTTTTAGTTGAATCGGGAAGAACAGCTGTTGCAGAATCAGCCGCCGCCGCGGTAGCAGAATCGGGAGCAAGGATTTTAGCCGAATCAATTTTAACGGCGTTAGTTTTGGTAGTATCAACCGGGGTTGAATTAGCCGGAGATTTTGGAGGATCGCAGGCTGTGAAAAAAACAGCGATAACTAATGTGGCTAAGCCGGTTTTGATAAGTGTTTTCATTTTTGGTACGTTTTAAGTTTTAATTGTTTTTTTGATGTTAATACAATGAAAACGAAAAGGTAACCTCACAAGAGTAATAGCCCATAATTTGGCAGAACAGGCTTTGTTGAGAAATATCATGAAGCATAGCCGACTCACCCGGTCTACGCTTCGCTGGACCACCCTCTCTACGGCATCGCCGCAAAGAGGGTATGGAAAATAAAAGTAAAATCCCCTCTATGCGCGAAGCGGAGAGAGGGGTGACGAGCGTAGCGATGTCGGGGTGAGTCGATACGCGTATTTGATTCTTTTCTATATCATAGGGCTATTGCTCTCACAAGGGTACCGGGGGGGGAAGCACCCGGTTGACCAATGGTTGACGAAATGTTTTTGAGGCCGGTTTTTTTATTGCAGATTTGCCATCTTATAAAAAAGCGTGTTAAAATAGCTTTGGGTTACCTTGTTTAAATTATTGTATTAAAACGGATGAAACATTCGGGCTTATAATTGTTACAGCACCAAACTATCCATGTTGATGCTAATGATTTATTTTAGGTAAATTATTTTTTATAATGATGGGTTACAATTTCATATAAATAGTATTAAGAGTGAATAAAGAGTTAAAAGCTTCGGCACCAACAGATAGCGAGATAGTTCTTGGTATACTCAACAACTCGGAAATAGTGTTAAAAAAGTTATACACTACCTATTTTCCGATGATACTACAGTTGATTGTCAATAACAACGGAGATGAGGATGATGCCAAAGATATTTACCAGGAAGCGATCATCGTTCTTTACAATAAGATCAAGTCGGGCAAGTTCGAACTGAGCAGCAAGCTTAAAACATATATTTATTCGGTTTGCCGCAGGCTCTGGCTCAAAAGGCTGAGCCACATGAATAGGTACGGGGGCGATATCCGTGATTTTGAAGAATACCTGCCTGTTGAAGAAGAAATTGATGACCATAATGAGCGGGACCTGCAATTTGGTAAAATGGAAAGCGCCCTGCAATTGCTGGGCGAACCCTGCAAAACCATTATGGAAGATTTTTATATACATAACAGATCAATGCAGGATATCTGCGAACGTTTTGGCTATACCAATGCCGATAATGCCAAAACACAAAAATATAAATGCCTGCAAAGGCTGAAAAAGTTATTTTTTCAGCAGAAATAAGGAAGGAAAGCAAAGAGATGAGTGATAACCAACTTACGGAATTAATTGAAAAGTACCTTGACGGCAGCATGACCGCCGAAGAACGTACCCAATTTGAATTGCTCCGAAAAAACGATGCGACTGTAGAAAGCCGAGTTGCCGAACACATGCAGTTTATTGGCTTACTAAAACAATACGGCGAACGCCTGGAGCTTGAGAAACGCCTGAACGCTATTCATGATGAGATAGATGTACATACCTTGAAAGAGGAAGTAACCATACATCCAACCTGGGTAGTGCGCATGTGGCGTAATCACCATTCTAAAATATCGGTTGCTGCTTCGATAGCTATATTTGCTGTTTTGGGTACCTTGATCTTTACCGGTAAGCTGAGTAACGACAAATCGAAATATGAAAAGCTGAGCGAAAAGATCAACAATATGGAGAGGACTGTGGCTCAAATAGGCAATGGTAGTCGTACGCCTGTAAAACCTAAAGCCCCAATAGTTTCACCTGCAAAATACAGAGGAACAGGTTTTGCCATTACTTCAAACGGATATTTAGTTACCGATTATCACGTAATAAAAGATGCTGATTCTGTTTATGTTCAGAATGCGGCAGGCGAAGCATTTCATGCTAAGGTTATTTATGCTGAGCCTCAATATGATCTGGCTATATTACAGATCAATGATGCCACGTTTAAAAACCTTGGTCCAGTACCTTACAATTTGAAAAGATCAGAAAGCGATTTAGGTGAAAACGTGTATACATGGGGATATCCCGGAGATAACGTTGTATTAGGCGCCGGATTCTTAACTTCAGCAGCAAGTTATTCGGGCGATACAACTGAATACCAGGTTCAGATACCGGTTAATCCGGGAAACAGCGGTGGCCCTTTGCTTGATGAAAAAGGAAATGTTATTGGTATTATTACTGGAAGACAAACACAGGTAGTAGGAGCGGCCTTTGCAAAAAAATCAGCCTATCTGTTAAAGACGATTCAAAATATACCAACAGATTCATTGACAAAAACACTTAATCTGAATACTAAAAATACACTTGCCGGTTTAAACCGCAAGCAGCAGCTGAAAAAACTTAAGAACTATGTTTTCATGGTTAAAGTTTACAATCAATAATTTGCCCAATCCAATAAAAGTTAATATATTAAAATGAAAAGGAGGTGCCGTAAGGTACCTCTTTTTTTATGTCAGAATTCGGATATTCGATTTCGGAATTAGCTTTTGTCTGAACCTTGATTTATCGGATTACCAGATTACTATGATTTAAGCGAACAAGAAATCATTTAATCTTCTCAGCAGATAAATCAAGGTCAGAAATCCGAAATCGAACATCCCAAATTAACTTACCTGTCCACTTCGCCCAACACAAAATCAATGGAACCTACAATGGCAATCAAATCGGCGATGAGTACGCCTTTGGATATTTCGGGTAATACGGAAAGATTGTTAAAGCTTGGTCCGCGTGCTTTTACACGGGTTGGGATCTCCGATTTGCCGTCGGCCATAAAATAAAAGCCCAGTTCGCCTTTAGCTCCTTCGCAGCGAACATAGTAATCCTGCGCTTTAGGAATGGTTTTACGAGGCATTTTAGCCCGCGGATCAAAATCGGGAGTACGTTTCAGTTCGTTTTGCAGGCGATCGAGACATTGTTCCACTATGCGTAGGGATTGTTCGATCTCGTCCACCCGCACCTTGTAGCGGTCCCAGCAATCACCCACGGTACCCATAGCGCCTGTGCCAACGGGGATCTCAAAATCAAGCTCAGGATAAGCCGAGTAGTTATCGATGCGTCTCAGATCCCATTTAAGTCCCGACGCCCGCAGCATAGGGCCGGAGCAACCGTAGTTAATGGCAACATCCAAGGGCAGTACCCCAACATTGGCTGTTCGCGATATAAACACCTGGTTATCGGTAAGCAGCTGGTTAAGCTCTACCATTTTAGGTTTAAAATATTCTACAAACTCGCGGCAACGTTCCTCAAAACCTACCGGCAGATCATAGAACAAACCGCCGACCCATATATAATTGTACAGCATACGCGAGCCCGAGGCCCATTCCAGCATGCCCATAATATGTTCGCGGTCCCTAAAGCACCATAGGAAAGGGGTGAAAGCGCCAATATCAATACCATAAGTACCAATAGCTATGAGGTGCGATGCAATACGGTTCAGTTCGCAAACCAGCACGCGGATATATTCAATCCGTTTGGGGATTTCCTTATCAATCCCCATCATCCGCTCCACACCCATCACAAAAGCGTGACTGTTGTTCATAGATGCCAGATAGTCCAGCCGGTCGGTAAAGGGAATGGTTTGCTGGTAGGTTAATGATTCGGCGTGTTTTTCAAAGCAGCGGTGCAGGTAACCAATATGCGGGATCACCTCTTTTACAATTTCGCCATCGGTGATAAGCTCCAAACGCAAAACACCGTGGGTAGACGGGTGTTGCGGCCCCATATTAAGCACCATATCTTCCACGCTGGCTTCAGCTATTTTTTTATAGTAGTTATTTAAAGCTTCTTCGTATTTGGGATTTGTGATAACCAATGTTGTATGCTGTTTTGTAGGTTTCAAAAATCAACATTTTTTTGGTTTGTAAGGCTAAAAATCTATAAAATAGGGAGCAATGATTTTTGGAGCAAGGAACAAAGACTTTTTGTTCGCTTTATCTCTATCCATTTTTCAATCCTTGCTCTTAATCCCAAAATCCTTATTCCCCCTCAAAGCCTCTCCAATTTTACAGCTTTGCGTGGCCACCGCTGCATAGGCATACATAGCTACGGCCTTCAGCTTGCTATCGCGTTTTTTAAAGGTCCACACATCTTTCATAAATTCCTTGTGGTTTTTGCTGTTCAGGGTATCAAAAGCAACAGAAATGGTGGGCGTAAGTGAATAAGCTGTGTGCCAGGTACCAAAGGGGATAAACAAAGTTTCACCTGGACCTATCACAAAATTGATCGGGGTGGCATCTTTAAACAGCGGATATTTCTCGTAATCAGGCTCAAAAACATTGAGTTCCGAACGCCATGGATCATCGGGGCGAGGGTAAAGCAGATGTTCCTGTCCGCGCGGGAAAACGGTGAAACGCTTTTCGCCATACAGCTGCGTTATCCAGGCATTCAGATGATAATAGTCGATGTGCATATAAGGGAACTTACCGCCCGGGCCGCCCACAAACATTTCGGTAGCGCCGCCCCATTTACCAATGCTGAACATTTTATTCTTTAGCCAGTTGGGTGATGCATAGTTTAGATCCAGGGGGTCAAGGAAGGGTAATATTTCGGGTAAGGTTCCGGGGATATCAAAAATAATAGGGTAGGGCGCTGGTTTCTCCTCGGTAGCGGCCTCCACCATATTCATCACCTGCTGCATGGTATAGGTGATGTCCCGGCAATCGGTTTTACGGTCGGGGTAATTTTCACGGAACCAATCCGGACTAAACAGTCCGTTAGCCTTCCACACTTTGGCAGCATTGGTAAACACCAGCGGGATGCCAGGCTTATAATGCTCTTCCATAAACTCCTCATAAGTAATATTGTCTCTTCTGATGATATCCATATTAAACGGCTTGCAGGGTGATACAGGTTTAGTAAAAGATTAAACTGTTAGCTTAATAATTAATTGTTTCTTTAAAGTTAGGAGGCAGATGGGCTTTAACTGTGTTACGCAGAATAGCATTTGAAGGTTGTAAAATAACATGAAGATTGGATGAACAAAATGCACGGCGAGATTTTTGACTACAATAAATATCCTATAACTTTTATCAAAATTATCCCTTGTTTAAATACCTTTGGCTTAATGAAAGTATCCGGATTTACCTTTATCAGAAACGCGGTTAAAAACGATTATCCTATTGTTGAAGCCATTACTTCTATTTTGCCGCTTTGCGATGAGTTTATTGTGATGTCCGGAAACTCTGATGATGGTACCCGTGAATTGATTGAGGCCATTGGTTCACCAAAGATCAGGATCATTGATTCGGTTTGGGATGATACCCTGAAAGATGGCGGGCGGGTTTTTGCCATAGAAACCGACAAAGCCTTTGATGCTATATCGCCAGATACCGACTGGGCTTTTTACATCCAGGGCGATGAAGCCGTGCACGAAAAATACCATCCCCTCATCAAAAAAGAAATGGAGGAGGCGCTGAACAAACCTAATATAGAAGGGTTGCTGTTTAAATACCTGCACTTTTATGGTTCCTACGATTTTTACGGCGATTCCCGGCGCTGGTATCGCCGCGAGATCCGTCTGATGAAGAACATTAAAGGAATCCGGGCCTATCGCGACGCGCAGGGTTTCCGGCTAAACGACCGTAAGATCAAGGTAAAACTCATCGATGCTTATATCTACCATTACGGCTGGGCCAAACCGCCGCAGGGATTGAACAATAAGATCCGCAACTTCAACAAGTTTTATCACGACGATGCCTGGATGGAACAAAACCTGCCCGAAACCTTTGAGTTTGATTACGGCAATGCTGATAAACTGGTGCGTTTTAATGGTACACACCCGGCGCCTATGCAAAAGCGCATAGCCGCCACCAACTGGAAGATCGATTTTAGTACCAAGGCGTTGCGCAAAAACATGACCTTTCGCCGTAAATTCTTGCAACGCGTAGAGCAGCTGACAGGCTGGCGCATAGGCGAATACCGCAATTATGAAATAGTAGAACGGTAAAATGGGACAATTTTTTGATATCAACAACCGGACAGAATTGCGCGAGTTACTATTATCGCTTGATCCGCAAACTACGCCCATTTGGGGTAAAATGAAACCCCAGCAAATGGTAGAACACCTGGTTGACCAGGTGGAATGGACAAACGGCAAAAAGATACCTTTTTGTGAGCAGCCGGCCGACAAAGCTTATCAAATGAAACAGCTAATGGTATACTCCGACATAGAGATAGGGCGAAATGTAGTTTTTCAAGAACCGCCTGAGCATTACCAGTACCCTGATATAGTAAGCGCTGTAAACCAACTAATGCTAGAGCTGGAAGCTTTTGATCGTTATTTTGAACAACCCGGCATCACGGCCATCCACGGAGGCTTTGGCCCCATGAATCACCACGAATGGCTTATATGGCACGGCAAACACTTTACCCACCATTTAAAACAGTTTGGACTGATAGCGTAGTAGAGGGCTGGCCTTGCGCGATTCCCCTCTTGAGGGGGTGGAGGGGGGTGTTTTTCCGCTTCATGAACACACCCCTGCTACTACACCATCCATCGCTCCCCCTCTCAAGAGGGGAGCAAAAAAGCAATATTTTTAGGAGATAAAATAAAAGCCCGGGGCCGTGTGATTCCTTCCCTCGGAGAAGGGGTGGAAGGGGTTTCTTCGTAAGGCAAATCGCATAGAACCCCTCCCTGCCTTCACGCACAGCCAGTCGCACCCCTCCCGTGGGGCTACTGTGTGTACACATCTTTTTGATAAACCCCCAGAGGGGTTTCATGTCGGTAGAAATAGAATCAAAAGAAGTTTACGTGCCGTAGGTACGTCACTATTGAACTTTGCAGGTCAAATAATGGCGCATCAAGAGAACGTGAATTAGGTTAGTTGAGTACTTACAGCACTAAAAGAGGATTGAGTTTTATTATTTCTACCGACATTTTGCTCCTCTGGAGCAGCTTTTTTTAACTATTAGTGCATTGAAAAGATGTGTACACACAGTAGCCCGTGGGGAGGGAACTAAAAAATTCCGTTAATTCTTAAACCTCGCTGTCCGAAGTCTCTGACTTCGGACCATTATGCCGGTAGTTTTCAACTACCGAAACGTAGAGCTACGTTATTTCCTGTAGTCAGAGACTACAAACATACTCATCCTAAGTCTCCGACTTCGGACAGCGCCAGGGAAATCGAAAAAATTCTGATCAAATATGCTGCGCAATCACAAAACCACTGGCCCAGGCCCATTGGAAATTGTAGCCGCCCAGCCAGCCGGTCACATCCACACATTCACCACCGAAAAACAGGCCGGGAACTTTTTTGGCTTCCAGTGTTTTGGAGGATAGTTCATCGGTGGATACGCCGCCGCGCATTACTTCGGCTTTGTCGTAACCTTTGTCGCCAGCAGGTTTTACTTTAAATTCATGTATCAGCTCGCTGATGTTTTCGATATCTGCTTTGGTAAGCGATGCCAGGTTTTTCTCTACAGGTAATTTATCGCTCAGGGCCTCGGCAAATTTGCGGGTGTATAAGCCAGCCAGATAAGCCAGCAGCATCTTTTTGCCGTTCGCTTCTTTTTCCTGCAGCAGCAGGTCGGCTATGTTTTGGTTGGGTAATAGATCTATGTTGATATATTCGCCGGGTTTCCAGTAGGAGGAGATTTGGAGGATAGCCGGACCGCTCAAGCCCCAATGAGTAAACAGGATGTTTTCTTCAAAGCTGATCCTGTCGTTCCAAACGCGGCAAAAAATGCTGTTGCCACTCAGTTGCTCATACCAGGGCTGATCCTTCCCGGTAATGGTCAACGGCACCAGGGCAGGGGCGGTATCCACAATTTTCAGGTCGAACTGGCGCGCTGTACGCAAGCCAAAGTCAGTAGCTCCCATTTTTGGTATCGGCAAACCACCCGCGGCTATCACTACGCTGGGTGCGCTGATATATTCCTGCTTGCCGTTAACTTCGGCCCTAACCGTAAAACCATCGTCAGTTTTTTCCACCATTTTAACCTCGGCATCGCACCAGATCTCCTGGTCCATATCGGCACACAGATCAATAAAAACCTGTACCACATCTTTGGCTTTATCACTTACAGGGAAAAGCTGACCCAGGGTTTTCTCCTTGCCTTCAATACCATAGGTTTCAAAAAAGCCGATGGTATCCTCCACCGTCCATTGTGAAAATGCCGACTTACAGAAGTGCGGATTTTGTGAGATGAATTGCTGATCGGTAGCGTACAAGTTAGTGTAATTGCACCTGCCGCCCCCGCTAATGAGGATCTTGGCGCCCACGCGGTCGGCTTTTTCCAGTATCAGCGTGCGCTTACCCAAAAAGCCCGCCTGTACGGCACACATGAGTCCGCAGGCACCGCCGCCAATAATTATTGCATCAAAATGGGTTTGTTTTGTTAAATTTGTAGTCATGACCGATGTTTCGCAAATATCAGAATTTGGCAAGATACTCATCTTCCTGATCACCGGAATAATTATGGTAGGTGTAATATTTTTTATTAACCGCCTGCTTGCTCCAAAAAATCCGAATTATGAGAAATTAACCTCATACGAATGCGGCGAAGAACCTACCGGCAATGCCTGGCTACCCTTTAATTCGCGGTTTTATGTTATTGCCCTCACATTCTTATTGTTTGATGTGGAAATGGTGTTCATATTTCCTTGGGCAACCGTATTTGGAAGTCATGAAATTATAGCGCAGGATGCCCGCTGGGGCTGGTTCTCGCTGGCCGAAATGTTTATTTTTTTAGGCATCCTGATATTGGGCCTGGTTTACGTTTGGCGTAAAGGCGACCTGGAATGGATAAAAGCCAAACCCGTAGTGCCTGTTACCAATGTAACTATTCCCGCATCTTTATACGAACAATTGAACATGGAGCAAGGGGAATTTGTTGTGAAACCCTTTAGCATGGGTAATGAGGCTGTAGTTGCCGAAGCCACCGTGGCAGAAGTACCCGCCGAAGCCGCGCCTATCCGGAAACCCATGTTTAAACCCACCTTTAAAAAGCCTACTAATGAGCAGTGATATAACGAGTGAAAGCGGCGGTGTTGTCGTAACCAAACTGGACGATCTGCTCAACTGGGCGCGCTTGTCGTCCCTATGGCCTTTAAGCTTTGGGATAGCCTGTTGCGCTATTGAAATGATGGGCTCCATGGCATCTACGTATGACCTGGACCGGTTCGGCGTTTTCCCGCGCCCATCAGCCCGCCAGGCCGATGTGATCATTATTGCCGGCACGGTAACCTTTAAAATGGCCGAACGCATCAAACGCCTCTACGAACAAATGCCCGAACCTAAATACGTGATCTCGATGGGTTCCTGCTCCAACTGCGGCGGTCCGTACTGGCAGCACGGCTACCACGTAGTAAAAGGGGTAGATAGGGTGATTCCTGTGGATGTATACGTACAAGGCTGCCCGCCCCGCCCCGAAGCCCTTATCGGATCCATCCTTGAACTGCAAAAGAAAATTGAGCAGGAACATTGGGTGAAGGCGTAAGGATGCATTACTTTTAAATGATGATTTATAGTAACATTTTTCCGTTTCATGCAGATACTTGGGGAACAGTTTCCGATTGGGCCGCTGTCATTGTATATGGGGTTACAGGCTATTTAATATTTAGAACTTTAAAGTCGCAACAAGAGGTTCAAAGAACTCAAAATGAGTTATTTAAAATTGAACGTATAAGGTTTAATGAGAGCATAAAGCCAATATTGAAATATTCCCCGCCAGTTCAAGCGTCCTTCGCTTGAACTATAGTGAAGGTAAGCGTCCACGCTTACGATTATCGTGTCAAAATGGGTAAGCGTGGACGCTTACTTTAAAATATCATTCAAGCGGAGAACGCTTGAATGGGCGAATTAATCAGGATGGCATATAAACCCCTCCCTGCCACCGCACAAACCGACAACAGCCTTCCCGAAGGGTGGAACTAAAAGGTTTATCTCATAATAACATTGTCATCCTGAGCGAAGCGAAGGATCTTCTTCAATATGCATATCGCAGAATAGATACTTCAATCGTTCAGTATGACAAATCTTTTTTCCTCAGAATTTCCCCATGCAGTCGCTCGGCTGGAGCCCACAGGTGTTGGGAAGAGTTACCAGAAAGGGGAATGATGGCCGTTCGGAGGCGGTTTGTCAGGGTCTCCACCATAAAGTCTTACAATAAACTTCATGAGTTCGGCCTCCATTTCCAGGGCAAACTGTTGTTTGGCAGACTTGCTGCTTTTGATCTGATTTAACTTTTGATAAGTTATGATCAACAGCGATAATATCATCCTGACATATAATACAGACTTGATACCATTGATACTTCTGGATAGTAAATGAGAAAAGTTAAGTTCCTGTTTAATGAACTTGAAAAACACTT
>NZ_JBFUPN010000023.1:63135-133333 GCF_041355315.1 Mucilaginibacter sp. RCC_168 | reverse complement strand
GTTCTTTATGGCACCGAAAAAGTGCAAAACGGAAAACAGCCAAAAACGTAAAAACTTTATGGTAGCCAATACGATTACGGTGCCAGGTTCTATGATCCGGTGATTGCCAGGTGGACAAGTGTGGATCCGTTGGCGGAGAATTTCCTCAATCATTCACCGTATAATTTTGTTGCGAATAATCCAATAGTACTTATTGATCCAGATGGTAGAAATGTTACTACTATTGACGGAGGTGTGAGATTTGATAATGTAAATACCAACGATGCTGTTGAGGCTTTTAAATTGCTTACAGGTAGAACTAAAAATGCTTATGTTGATGTTGAGGGGGATAAAAGTACAAGAGGCCATGTTAATCAAGCAAACAAGAGTGGTTTCTATGGACAATGGAGCGTGTTTTCAGTTTCAAATATTGGAGTGGGGCTTAATGCTTTACAGGCATTACATGACGCGTCTGGAAACAGCCTTGACAATCTTGTGCTTGAAACTCATGGCGGTCAAGAGGGTACGGGAGGTGAGTCAAGTTTTGCCATAAATGACATACACAATACGACTAATCCTAATTATATTTATGATAGTAATTTACTGTTTTTAATGGGAACGGATTATACAGGAAATCCACAATATGATGCAATCAAATCAAAAGTGGCACCATTACTTGGAATGGCTAATTTGGTTACGGATGGTGGAAGGTTTATAATAGCGGCATGTAACATCGGAATGGGTAAAGGAGGCCAACAGCTTGGACGCGATTTGAATAAAATTACAGGTAACAGACTAAATATTTTTCTACCTAATGGGTGGGTAACAGAGCCAATAGGAAAGGCTAAAGACGGATCCTATACCGATTGGATTGAGGGATCATTTGGGGTTAATAATTCTCCTGGATGGTTACAGACTTCACCAAATGGTAATCAAAGAACTATTGAAAAGATAAAAATGAATAGACAACAGGGGCCCCCAATTCAAATAGTAAAATGAAAAATCTTAAATTGCTAATTCTTCTTATGACGTTCATGGGACTCCATCATTTAAAAGCCCAAACGCTAGAATGTTGCCTTGCTGGCGACCATCCTAAAACATCGGCGTACAGACCGCCGCAACTTATTGATTCGGCTTTGTTTTTATCTGATATTAAAAATAAAGCAGGTTTGAAATCGGCCTTTGACCTTCTAAAGCGGGATACCTTATTGGGTCTTTATGAAATGGTTTTTAAAATTAACAGGCAAGGGGTGTTAATACCTGAAAGATATACTGGAGAAGACGATAAACATCTTGCAGAGATACATAAATACGTAACAGGTACATTTAACCATTATCGTTGGAAACCAGGTTATAAAAAAGGGTGCAGGAAATGCAAAGCGACGTTATCAATGGAATTGGCGTTTTCTTTAGACACGCATAATAATATAGTCGATGTTTTCATAACGCATACAGAATACATTCGTAATTATAGAAAGAATATCTTAAATATTAAGTTGAATTACAAAGACTTAAAGTCTTTGTAATCCTTAACTAGCGCACTCCTGTGGCGTGTGAGTAAGAATTGATAAGTAACAATTAGCCCAACCACAGCGTTGGGCTTTACTTTTTAATAAGAGTTACTTTGAATAAGCTTTCTTAGCTTTATAGTCACGGATCACTAAATCCATATAGTGAAAAATGCGTTGCTTTTCTTCTTCGGGAAGGCTTTCGAGATCATCCAATCGTTTGATGGTTTCTTTATCGTAATTGGCATTTAATCCCTCGCCGAGTAGGTAATCGATAGATACCTTAAATGCTCGTGCTAACTTAACAATGACCTCGATAGATAGGGAATTATCGCCCCTTTCATACTTACCTATCATTATTCTGGAAGAGTCAGTTTCTTTTGCGAGGTCATCTTGTGACCATTTATTTGCCACTCTCGCGCTGATCTGTGATCAGTGTGTAATATGGGTTTAAGCATTTGCAATGTAAGAATATAAAGTAATAGGCCCAGCGATCAACCACTCTTTGGGCTTTTACTTTTTATAAGCCATCCTTGTCTTAGCATGCTGGATAAGGCCATCAATAGCATACATGATATGCTCTCTATCCTCATCAGGGAGTTGCTGGATGGATAGAACCTTATCTAAAAGAGCTTCATCTATCTGCTTATCAGCCTTACCTACCAGGTATCTAATGACACGCTTAAAGCATCAGCAATCTTACTGGCGACCTCGGCAGAAGGTATAGCCTCATCCTTTCGTACCTACCGATAAGGTTAGCATGAACGCCGGCTTTGATTGCCAAAAACATACAGATAGTCCTAATTCAATAGCGACCGATATACATGCGAATAGCATTTTGAGTTATCTTATTAAAAGGTACTGAGGACGAGTAATAGGTGAATAATAGCAAGTTTTACCTTTTAAGACGAACAGGTTAGAATCACACCCAACCAATCCAACTACACTCAATCAGAATCAAACAATCTTCAAATGATAGATACAGTCAATTGCAAGTCAAACAACAATCTACCTTTTAAAGACAGTAGACAGATATAGCATTTTAACCATCCTCAACAACTTTCCTTTTTCCTATTTTTATAGCATACTTGCTACTATAAGGGTACTTACAAAAACTCTCAAAAAATAGGAAATTGGTATACAGTAGAATGTTCTCAACTTACAATCTCATGCTGTTTAAAGCTCCCAATCAAACCTGCACATTTCCAAATCAACCAGTATAGTAATATGAAACTTAAACGTAAAATGTGCTGAATAAAAAGGGAGGAAGAGTGAGATAATAATTATTCAGCAAAGTTAAGTGTGAGCCTGGAATACAAGGCAAGGAATTTCCGGCATAAACCCTATCCTACTCACTGCCTGACATTTATTCCGTTCCTCCTTGCATTTAATTCAGTCTTGCACTTGAGGGGCACCATAATTATTTATTCACTTAACAAATTCAAATTATGGAAAAGCAAAACATGCTTCAATGTGCAGAAATTCAGTTAACCTACAGGCCAGTTATTAAGGCTCAACACAGGCCCAAGATTGAAACGGGTAGACAAGCTTATGAATTACTATTATCGTCCTGGGATGAAGGTAATATTGAGCTTATAGAGCAATTTAAACCGATGTTACTAAACCGGTCAAATAAAGTACTTGGGATATATACAGTGAGTACAGGAAGAATGGCAGGATGCTTTGTAGATGTAAAGTTGGTGTTTGCGTCAGCGTTATTAAGTTGTGCTCATCACGTGATTTTAGCGCATAACCATCCATCGGGTAATTTACGACCAAGCGAATTAGATTTAAGTATGACGAGGAGAATTAAAGAGGCTGGAAGAGTATTAGACATTCAAGTACTTGATCATATTATCGTAACACCTGATGGCTACTATTCATTTGCAGATGAAGGGATCTTATAAAAGCAAATCATTATATTAGCAATACAGTTCAATTATTTATTTACAAGGTTACTCTGTTTGTACACAGTTTGCACAAAACAATAATTAAGATGTGAAAATGGCTTTTTGAAAGAATTAAGGAGGATTTTGGAGTTGCTTGTAAGGCAGATGCTCTGAACCAGCTGAGCTAAACTCCCTTGCTTTTGGGTCTGCAAATATAGAAGTTCTGATCTATTCTTCAAAAAAAAATTTTCAATTTGTATTAACCCGTTGATTATTAACAATAAAAATAACAAAACGACTTTTTTAAAGCTTCACATCGCTATATTATTTCGGCCGGGGCGTGGGTCTTCGGGTAAGATTTCCATATTGGGGCATTGGATATAACTGGAATACCATTTTATGGCGCCAACCAGGTCAATGGCGTCTTCGGCGGCAATATCAATGGTTTCAAAGGCAAATAGCTTACTATTGGCATAGCCATATAACTGCACTTCATCATCATCGGGCCTAAATTGTTCTTCATCAAGGCAATAAACCCTCACCTTTAAGCGGGTATCCCTGGAATGTATAACATCGCGGCATGGGTTCTTGGGGTCGGTTGCCAATAAGTAAATATTAGGATCCATAAACTGATAACAATGATATGATGGTATAGTTTCTGATTTGGTATTTATATTTTATCCCTGTCTTCTATTATTAATTCCCGTGTAATTGATGCCCATCTATTGGGAAGTATTTTCTACAAAACACTGATAAACAATGCCCAAACCTACCTTTCACCTGCCCAAATTATAGCTATTAAGCAATTGGCATTGCATTTGAATTAAGTTTATTACCCTTCTAAAAAGGGTTGTTTTTCATAGGTAGATGTAGGGCCGAAACACTGCGAGAGTTTTTCGGCCTTTTTTATTTCCCGCCTGGCAAAACCAACCTCATCCACAGAACTTTTTAAAGTTTCATTTTAACACTTTTCGACCATAAAAATGGTGTAAAACCGGATCAAAAAAGCATAAAGACTTTCATTTTAACGCTTTTTAACAAATTTCCAACAAGATTTATATGATTTAAAAAGATTATATAAGATTGATGTCCTGGCATATGCATGCCAGGCGGTCGGTTCTTTGGCGGCCTTTTTTCTTTAATAAAACAGCCTGGTTCCTCTTTGGCAAAAAAAGGACCCGGACCCGTCATATATACAAATACCCAAAATAACGGCAAAACCCAGCAGTTATTTATATTCCTGATTTGTTTAATTTAGTTAGATCCTTAGCGGCTTATAGTCTATTTTTAGCTTAAAGTACAACTACTCTAATTAAGAGTGGATTATTTATCAGTATTCGCCAATCCGGGATGTTTAAATGGGCGTATATCATCTACAAAACAAAACTAATTGCAAATTCAAAAAACTAAATTTCTATGAAAACAGACTCACAAGAAAGCATGCTCAATGCAAATATGGCCCGGAGGTCGTTTTTGCGTTATGCTGGTGTTGGCGTTGCTTCGGTAGGCTTATTAGCCACTGCCGCTTCCTGCCATAAAGATCATAAGATCATCCCATCTGCTAACGCTATCGATTTGGGCGCTAAAGGGGATATAGCCATTTTAAACTACGCCTATGCATTGGAACAACTGGAAGCCGCGTTTTACCTGCAGGTAGCCGCTACCCCCTACAGTGGTATCACTTCGTCAGAAACAGCTTTGTTGACTGATATCCGTGATCATGAAGTTTTACATCGTGAATTTTTTAAAGCAGCCCTTGGCGCCAGTGCTATCCCTGCCTTAACACCCGATTTTTCGACCATTAACTTTAGCAGCCGAGCCAGTGTATTAGGTGCGGCCGCGGCGTTTGAAGATACCGGCGTTACGGCTTATGACGGTGCGGGCTACCTGATCGATAATGCGGCTTATTTGTTAATAGCCGGCAAGATTGTTTCGGTAGAAGCAAGGCACGCCGCCCTCATCCGCAACCTGATCACTCCGGGTTCATTTGCCGGGGCCGATGTAGTTGACCCTACAACCAGCATCAATAAATCAGCAACCATTGCTGAGGTGCTTAAGATAGCCAATACCTATCTTAAAACTAAAGTTAGCGCAGTAAATTACGGTTACACAGTAGCTTAAAAACCATTACCATGAATTTATTTAACATCATAGAAGAAATTGAAAATGTTGATCCGGAAGTTTACGGCCGTATAAGCGAGCGCCGCGATGTGATCAAAAACATTACCAGCTTTGGTTCAAAAGTAGCGTTGGCTGCCATGCCGTTTGCTATAGGTACGATATTTAAAAAAGCATACGCGCAAACCACCACTACACCATCCGTAGTAGCGATATTGAATTATGCGCTTACGCTGGAATACCTGGAATCAACCTTTTACAATGCCGGCAAGGCCAAAGGCACAGCTCTGATACCCGCCGCTGCCGCTACCAATTATTTTAACCAGGTAACTACCGATGAGAATAATCACGTAACTTTTCTGAAAGGCGTTATTACCTCATTAGGCGCTATCCCTGTATCGGCACCCGAAATCGATTTAACCGCCGGCAACGGAAGCAACGCCGGACCTTTTGCCGATGTATTAACCAACTACCAAACCTTTTTAGCCGTAGCACAGGTATTTGAAGATACCGGCGTACGCGCCTATAAAGGCCAGGCGGCTAATATACTGGCCAACAAAGCCGCGGCCGAAGGTGTAAAAGCAGGTTTATATCAAACGGTATTAACTGCTGCTTTGGGTATCCATGCGGTTGAAGCGCGCCATGCTTCGGCTATCCGTTCCATCCGTGGAGCAACACCATGGATCACCAGTACCGCTACTTTAGGTAATGATACGGGTATCGGCCTTGTAAATGCTAATTATGACGGCGAACAAAATGTATCGCAGGGCGGAGTTGATGTTACCACACTTAAAAGCGTAGCGGGGAGTACTACTTCAGTAGCCATAGCTACAGCCGCGTTTGACGAAGCTTTAAGCATGGACCAGGTTTTAGCCATATTACAAGGCAGCTTCCTGGTTAAACACTAAGAAAATAGAGTCAAGAGATTAGAATCTGGAATTAAGACTTTTTGGTCGATACAGATAACACTTATGAGGTTTTATAAACTTCGTAAGTGTTTTTTTCTTTAGTATAAATGCCTGATATTACTTATTGTTTGATTGACCCACAACATATTGTCAATCGAAATATTTAAAAATCATCATTTTGACTCATGCTTTGGTTAATTGCCAGCATAACGCCGTTCATGGTATTGTTTAAACTTTGTAAAATGCGTTTTGATGCAGTTTTACTAAACCTTACGGGGTTACCCTTGTTCCCTATCAAATAGTTCATTAAATCTTCGGGGGTGCCAAGTACAATATCTTTTCCTTCTACTGTGTCCCTAATCTTTATGTTAAATAGGCGACACCGATATTTACCATCCTTACAATCTATTTGAAGGCTCATATCGGCTTTAAACTCTGCATCCCTCCACAAAATATCCCTAAATCTCACCACTTCACGCCCCTTGCCAACTATCGTGCCGGTAGAATCATTTAGAATTTGTATAACATCAATGTTTTTGTACCGCGCAATAAGCCATAATTGTCCTTTATTAAAAAGATCGGACTTTGATTTACCAGGAGCATTAAAAACTTTTTCATAAACCACCGCACCATTTATAAAAGGTGTATTTAAACCTATTGTGTCTTTTTGAGCGAATACGGTTTTGGTAATTAAAACAAGTATAATTGCCGGCATCATTAACTTTATCATTGAGGATGATTTATGTGAAATGTAAATGCTATTTTGTAAGGATAGGACAGCCGGCCGGCCCGAAAGTTTAATGGTTTAAATATAAACAGGGTTTTTTTTTGTTCTTTAACATAAGGATGGGTATTCAACGCAATAAATAATTTAGTCATACGAGCCTGTTTCGGCACCCCATAAGCGAGGTGTACAACATGATGGCCACCTGTGTTGAGGGATCCTGAAACAAGTTCAGGATGACTTTGATTATTGATTACTTCAAAACCTATTATTTATTCAATCCCTGCACCCCAAATTTGATCAGATCATCAGGTTTAATAAAGCCTACTGTTCCATAAACGGGTTTGCCTGCGGCATTAAAAATAATAAGTGTGGGATACGCCCGTAAACCCCATTGCGCGGCAAGCTCGGGGCCCTGGCCTTTTTCCATATCCATGGCTACATTGATAAAATTGCTGTTGTAAAAAGCTACTACATCTTTGTTTTTAAAGGTGGTAGCTTTGAGCATTTTACAGGGGCCGCACCAGGTAGCATAGGCATCAACAAAAATATATTTCTTTTTGGCGGCGGCTTGCTTTAAAGCTTCGTTCCAGGAGTTTTCAATAAAATTGATTTGGGTCGCTTTTTTGTCGCCGCTTTTTTGGGCGTTGCTATCAAAGGGACATAAAAGGAAAGATAAAACGACAACAACACAGGCAGGAAAAAAGTATTTCATCAATATAAAGGCTTAAAATATGAGCCATAAAAATAGCACATATAAACCATTATGAGCTTATATGTGCTATGAATATCTGATTATCAGCTAAACAGTCGGCTTATGGCCTGGTACGGTGACCCTCGCCTTCCTGTTGTTGTTGCTGGCGTTGTTGCTGTTGGCGTTGAGCTTGTTGCTGCTGACGCTGTGCGGCTTGTTGCTGTTGCTGAGCCTGCTGCTGTTGCTGAGCCTGCTGCTGTTGGCGCTGTGCAGCTTGTTGTTGCTGTTGCTGCTGACGTTGAGCGGCTTGTTGCTGTTGCTGAGCCTGCTGTTGTTGGCGCTGAGCAGCTTGTTGTTGCTGTTGCTGCTGACGTTGTGCGGCTTGTTGCTGTTGCTGAGCCTGCTGTTGTTGGCGCTGTGCGGCTTGTTGTTGCTGTTGAGCCTGCTGTTGTTGGCGCTGAGCAGCTTGTTGTTGCTGTTGCTGCTGACGCTGTGCGGCTTGTTGTTGCTGAACCTCCTGCTGTTGACGCTGAGCTTGCTGACGTTGTTGCTGAACTTCCTGCTGTTGACGCTGAGCTTGCTGACGTTGTTGCTGAACTTCCTGCTGTTGACGCTGAGCTTGCTGTCGTTGTTGCTGAACTTCCTGCTGCTGACGTTGGGCTTGCTGGCGTTGCTGCTGCACTTCCTGCTGCTGACGTTGAGCCTGCTGACGTTGTTGTTGAACATCCTGCTGCTGGCGGTGGGCCTGATCCTGCTGCTGCTTAACCTCTTGCTGTTGACGCTGAGCTTGCTGACGTTGTTGTTGAACTTCTTGCTGCTGACGTTGCGCCTGCTGTTGTTGTTGGCGTTGTCCCTGTTGCTGACGTTGAGCTTCCTGTTGTTGCTTTTGTCCTTGCTGTTGCTGGTGCTGCAATTGTTGTTGCTGGCGTTGCTGTACAGCCGGATTAGTGTTCGGTTGCTGTGTCCGTTGTGCGCCCGGTTGATTATTATTAACCCTTACCAGCCTGTTATTATTGCTTTTAGCTATTTCGGCTAAGCGGGCGGCATTATTCCGGTTTACGGTAGCCTGTCCGCCTACGCGGTGTGCGATACCATTATTGGGATTTTCTTTCCGGTATTCAACGGCATTTACTACCCGTGCAGGTCGTGCGTCTGGTGTTTTCCTGATCTCGGGCCTATAAATGTTAAGCCTGTTATTGGTGATGCTTGTTCTGGAGCCCGGCCGGTTGATATTATTAACCCGGTAAACCTGTACGTTTTGACGGGTTACCTGCCTAACTTCATTAACCCGCGGACCGGTTACATAGGTACGGTTATTATAAACATAGGTATTGTTTATCACCGTGGTGTTATGGATAATATTAACCACCCGGGTATGCGGTACATAATAATTATAAATATTAGGCCGATTAATATAGGCTTGCGGCGCACATACCCAATAGTAATCGGGCACGCGGTAGCTGTTGCCAAATGAGATATTGATGCTGATACCCGGTGTTAACGGAGCCCAGCCGTAATAACCACCACCTCTTCTCCAGCTTACCCAGGCCGGAGCCCATTCATGACCGGGGATCCATTCCCATCCGTAATAGTCATCATAGCGCCAGCGGCCGTAGTGAAAAGTGGCCCATCCCCAGGGATAATCGGAAACCCAGGTATTACCATAATCTGTCATTACCCAATGCCCGCGTGTGGCATAAGGCCTGAATCCGTCTTCGGCATCAGGGATCCAAACATTACCATAGGTTGGGTCATCAACCCAGGTACCGTAAGGGTCTAGTTCGTCATAGAACTGCTGGTCAGATACATACTCTCCCTGCTGTGCCCTGACTTTATTTGGAGCGGCGAGCATTATCAAAAATGCTATTAAACATAAACCGCTTATTTTTTTTATAGCTTTCATTTTTTTCATCAGGATTAAAATGTGACCGGTACACCCGGTATCAATATAGGTATGACCTGTCAAACTATAAAACGTTTAACATTAAAATTGTTTTAACCCGCAACAATAGGAATAAAGCGGGAGAACCGCTTTTAAAAGCTCTGGCTTAAATTAGCTTTGCTAAAGCCATTTTGAATATGAGCAATGTTACCGTTGGCCAAAGCCAAACGGCAAATGAATAAAAAACGACTCCGGTACAGCCTAAAGTTATTGCCGTTTCATTTATAGGTTAGAAAGATAAAAATTTAAATGTGGGCTTTAGCCGAATAACCCATTAAAAGCAATTTCCCGGGGAATAATTGAACAAACTTTGTCTCAAAATTTTTATTTATACCTTGCATATGCTATCTTAAAAATTAAATAGTTTTACACTCCATTATCTATACCATTATGAGTACAGTAAATATCCCAAGACTTGATCTGAACAGTTATATTAACGGCAGCGCGGCCGATCGTCAGCAATTTTCAGACGATATAGGCAAAGCATTTAATGAAACCGGTTTTGTAACCATTACCAATCACGGCCTGAGCAAACAACTGATAGATGAACTTTACGAGCAGGTAAAAGCGCTTTTTGCCCTACCCGATGCTGTTAAACAAAAATATGAGATTCCGGGTCTTGCGGGCCAGCGTGGTTATACCGGCAAAGGCAAAGAAACTGCCAAGGGCTTTAAAACACCCGATTTGAAAGAGTTTTGGCAGATAGGCCAAACTGTTACCGATGGCTCACCTATTAAGGATCAATACCCCGATAATGTGACGGTTGAAGAATTGCCCGCTTTTAATACCACCACCCGCGAGGTTTATAAAAAGCTGGAATCGGCAGGGATCCATTTATTGAGGGCTATAGCACTTTATTTAAATTTGGAAGAGACTTATTTTGATAATAAAGTGCATAATGGCAACTCCATATTGCGCACTTTGCATTACTTTCCCATTCTTGACCCTGATTCTGTTCCGGCCGATGCGGTACGTGCGGGCGCACATGAGGATATTAACCTCATTACCCTGCTCATTGGCGCCAGCGCCGACGGCCTGGAACTGCTTACCCGCGAAGGTACCTGGTTCCCGGTTAAGGCTCATGGTGAGGACCTGGTGGTTAACGTGGGCGATATGCTGCAACGCTTAACCAATAACAAGCTTAAATCAACCACACACCGGGTAGTAAATCCACCACGCGAGCTGATGAAAAACTCCCGGTATTCGGTTCCGTTTTTCCTGCATCCAGTATCAGACATGGACCTCACCAGCCTGGAAACCTGTATTAACGCCGAACATCCAAAGCAATATCCCGACATTACTGCAGGCGAGTATCTCGACGAGCGACTAAGAGAAATAGGCTTAAAAATGTAATTCTAAAGCTTAAGGCAGAAAGCCCAAAGCAGAAAGCTAAATAAAAAAAGCTTTTTGCTTTGGGCCTTTCGCTTTCGGCTCTCCTTTTTAGTATTATTGAAATAACTAAACCTTATAAATCATCAATGATACAGCCCTTAAAAAATCAGGCGCATAAAACCATTATAAACGGACTTATCCTAACGGTAGTATTACTTATTTGCTGGTCATTAAGTTCACGATTTTTGTTGCACGATTTTTCAAAAGCAACCCAGGTCCTGGTATCCAGGATAACTTTTTGGCTGTATACGGGCGCTATTTACCTGTATGCCATCAGGAAAGAAAAACAAACTTTTTTATTATGGGCCGATAAACATTACAAGACAGGCAATTATATACTGCACATTATACTTATTTTCCTGGTGATATTATTCATCAGTGGCATATGTTTTTTTATACTCAAATGTTTTGGCCTGCTCAAAATGAGTGAGGATGTCATACGGCTGAGAAAGTTAAACGCTCCGCTGAAGGTTTTTATAGCTATTACCGCTGGTGTTGCAGAGGAATTAATTTTCCGAGGCTATATGATGACCAGATTATGCATTTTATTTAAAAACAAGCATCTGCCCATATTCATCTCGGCTATTATATTCGGTGTGGCGCATATCTGGTATGGTACCTTAGTTAATGTGCTTTATCCTGCCATTATAGGCATAGTTTTCGGATACCATTACTACAAGTACAGGAACCTTAAAATGCTCATTATTTGCCATTTTCTGATCGACTTGAACGCCCTGTTCAATCCAGCTCTTAAGCATTAGCCATATTGGATTTCACCTTATCTATATCAACCAATGGCTTTGGTGTAACTGCCATGTCAACATTAGCTTCAAGCTTTTGTTGCCTTCTTTGATATAATACAAACATGGCCGCAGCCAGTACGCCTATAATACCTTCAATGCAAACGGCACGCCTTGGACCTAATCCGCTGGCCAGCCAGCCAACCAGTAAGCTACCGATAGGTATCATTCCCTGGTAAGCCATTACATAGTAACTAATAGCACGGGCCCTCATGGCTGGTATAGCATGGGTTTGTATATAGGTGTTAATGGCTGATGTTTGCGCCATCATGCCTACACCTGTCAATACCATAAATATCAAGGCGAAGGATAATTTACCGGCATAGGCCACCATTAAAACACTGAGCCCGAAGATAAGGCTGGCTGTTATCATAACTTTGATGAGGTTTTTGTTGCTTTTTAAATTGGCCAGGTAAACCGCGCTGATCACCGATCCCAAACCAGCCGCACTCTCAAACCAACTGAAGGTTTTGGCATCGCCATTAAATATATCCTTTGCAAAAATGGGCATCAGGGTGTTAAACGGGATAACAAACAAGCTGCTGATGCTCAGCATCAGGATCAGGCTGCTCAGATCGCGGTCGCCGGACACGTACTTAAAACCCTCCTGCAATTCGGTCCAGATACTTTTTTCAGACCGGATGATGGCTTTGGTGTTCAGCTTCATCATAAACAAACAGCCTAACACAGGGATGTAGCTCAAAAAGTTACCGAAGAAACAAAAGTCTTCGCCAAAAGCACCCAAAACAATACCGGCAACAGCAGGGCCCGCGATGCGTGCCAGATTGCTCATGGTAGAGTTAAGCGCTATAGCATTAGGCAGGTCGTCCTTGTTATCCACCATCTCCATCATTAAAGCCTGGCGGCAGGTAACATCAAACGCATTAATGATACCTTGTATCAGGCTCAGGCCAATTATTGCAGGGATATTATAGAACTTAAACAAGATCATAAAAGCAAGCGCCCCGGCTTGTGCCATGGATATCACTTGTGTTATCACCAGGATGCGGTAGCGGTTATGCCTGTCGACAATACTGCCCGCATACGGGGCCAGGATCAGCGAAGGGATCAAACTCACAAAGCCAACCACACCAAGCAGCAGCGCCGACCCGGTAAGCCGGTAAACCAGCCAGCTAACGGCGGTTTTTTGCATCCAGGTGCCAATGAGGGATATAGACTGGCCATAAAAAAACAGTTTGAAATTGCGGTATTTAAGTGAGCGAAAAACATTCATTGGGGTAACGGATAACAAAAGCGTTTCAGGGGAGATCTTAAAACAAGACTATTGAAATTCTTTATGGCACAAATATCGGCAACAATGATATATTTGTAAAATAGATTGTTTTAATGATATTAATTAGTAAAAACGATTGATTATGGAATTCAGACAATTGCAATACTTTGTTAAAGCCGCCGAAACCATGAACTTTACCGAGGCGGCTGCTGCAGTATTTATTACCCAAAGTACGCTATCACAGCAAATAAAACAGCTGGAGGAAGAGCTGGGCATGCTACTGTTTGACCGTATTGGTAAACACGTGCGCATTACCGAGGCCGGCCATGTATTTTTAACGCATGCCCGTAAAATATTAATGGACATACAAAAAGGCAAACAAGCCATCACCGAATTGAACAATGCGGCTACCGGCGAATTAAATATAGGAGTATCCTATGCCTTCACCTCGTCGCTATTCCCGGTGTTGGCTCCGTTCTCCACCAAATATCCAGGCATTAAAATTTCTATCATTTCTGATAATCACGTAGAACTGGAGAAAAAACTTCGTTTGGCCGAATTGGATCTGATCGTGGCTTATCACAATGAATCAGATGATGAGGACCTGGAAATGCAGCCACTGTTCAGCTCCAGTATTGTGATGGTGGTTGCTAAAAACAATCCCCTGGCGCAGCTCAAAAGTGTTAACCTTAAACAACTGGCCGAACTTGAGCTGATATTACCAGGTAAGGGTTTCAGCTCCCGCACATTTATTAATGAATTGTTTTACAAACACAAGATGAGCCCTAATATCAATATCGAGCTGAATGATGTGCATACACTGCTATCCCTGGTACAGGACGGCGACTGGGCAACCATTCTGAACGAAAAAACTATAATCGGATGGGATAGATTAATTGCCATTCCTATAGCAGGGCAGGAGGTAAAAAAACAATCCTATATCCTTTGGCAAAAAGGAGTTTACCGCAAAAAAGCCGCTATATTGTTTACCGAACAGCTCATGACCGTTATGAGTAACGAATGATGGTGAAAGGTTGTAAGTTAAAACAGAATTTAATATCGAATAATGAATGTTGAATATCCAACATCGATTTTACTTCAGTATTCATTATTCGGTGTTCAATACTAAATTCTTAACTTTTTTTATTTAGCTGTAGTGCGCCCTTCCACATGTACCGCTATGGTACTGGCATGTGCAAAACCCAGTGTGCTGCCCGGTACAATCTTAAAATAATATTGCAGGTAGCTCTTCATAATACCCTGCGACAGGCGAATATAAGTAGCCTTAAAATCTTCGCCGAAAAAAGTTATGAGCGGCCTTACATAATGCATCCGGCCTTTATCGTCAACACAAACCTCAAAGGAGTAATAGAAATCTTTATAAGCCTTATGGATGGTGATATCAAAGTTGGGATCAAGGTAATCGTCAGACGAATCAAAGTTATTACTAATATCGGGCGGGGTGATTTTCTGCTTTACCGTTATCTGTGAGCTTTTACTGATAAGCTGCACAGGCTGGCGGGCCGAAAAGGCTTTGGCAATATTGCTGTTGGCTTTGGCTACCAACCCCTTTACAAACAAGGTATCCTTGCGGCTGGGTCGCCTCAGGATGGAAGTATCAGTATGCAAAACGTTTTTCACATAATTATCGGCATAAAAAAGCATATATACCTTAGAGCCGGCTATATCAAGTGAATCGCCTTTCGCCTGCAGTATCTCCATTACGATACTGTCTTTACTTATTTTTTTAATTTTGAGCCATGACCGTGCCGCATTAAAAATAGAATCGTATCCACGGGTAAGCGGGAAATTGATGAACGTGTTTTTTGTAGGACTAAAAATACTCACCGAATCGTCCGACACAAATTTCATTTTCCATTGCGGTTCCAACTGATAACCATATTCGTTAAATGACAGGCCATTTTTTTGCCGCCTGGCTACTTCGCTATAATTAATACCGTTATATTCCTTGAATGATATCAGGTGTTTTTCTTTAGCCTTGCCCGGGTCTTTGCATCCGGAGTAAGCAATAACGGTAATAAGCAGCAACGCGGCGCTTAAATATTTGATGTGATTATGGGTAGAAAGCATATCGGCTTAAAGATATAAATTCTTTATACCGATATAAAAAGTTTAACTATTACCGGTTTGTTTATAGCTTAAACTTTACAAAAATGTATTTGCCTATATGAATTACCGGCCTTCTTCGGCGGATAACGCCGGTTTCTTTTTACGGAAGAAAAAATGAGTTTGGCTGTAATAACTAAAGAACACGATAAATACGGTAGCCACGATTTTTGCCGGGGTTGGATAAAGCCCCATCACATCAACCAGTAATTTCAAAAACATCAGGTTTAGCAAGATGCAGATGGCGTTCACCATCATAAAGCGTGACAACTGCCCGCGTTTGCTCAGGCCCGATTCTTTGAAAATCACATACCTGTTTAAATAAAACCCGGTACAGAACGAGATACTGAACGAAAGTATTTGCGAGGCAATATGCGGGCTCAGCGTATAAAAACCAAGATCGATGTTATGCTTTTTGAAAATAAAATTATAGCTGAAACTGAAAAGAAGGATGTCAAATACCGTATTGCTGCCACCGCAGGCCGCATAACGAAAGGTGTGCAGCGGCATCCATTTTTTAAATGGCTTGTAAAACAGGTCGATAAAATTCAGGATCCCGTGTCTGATAAAATTGTGGACTTTACGCATGCCGTTCTTCTAAAATGTCGAATCGCTTGTCATCTTGCCATCTCTTCTTTGATCGCTCTCAAAAACTCGTTGGCATGCTGCGATCCGATAATATAAAGCAGTCCATCCCTGTCGGTAAGATGTATGGCATCATTGCCGGCAGCATAAAAACGGATGGTTCCTTTGGTATGCAGGTTATATACGGGATTATTGAACAAATATCGGCTATACACTCCTTTTTCAACTTTCACAATACCGTTCAGGTCTATTTTTACCAGGCGGGTTGTCCATAAACCATTCAATTTGATGCTTTTATTTTCAACCCGTGTGCTAAAGTGCAGTAAAAAACCCATGATGATGGAGATGATGATAATAGCAAAACCAACCACTACCAGCAGGTCGCCATTGCGCTCGCGTTCGTCCGTAAAAAAATAGGCCGCGAAACAAAACATGGCCAAAACCAGGCGAATGGTTATCGGGATAAACTCCCGGCCGAGGTACTGTTTTTCTACAAAAATTGCTTTTTCGCTCATCTTAATTTATACAGTTCGAAGATAGTAACTTTTTTAGTGTTATCATTTACTTTATACCTTTCATCGGGGCGGTAACCGCCAATCCACATCACTTCGCCATTACCGTTTACCAGCACCGGCACTTCCTCTTTTTGATTCAGTGATATTTTCTGATTGATAAAAAAATCGCTCAGCTTTTTTCGTCCCTTCATGCCCAGGGGATAAAAATGATCACCCTCCTGCCATGCCCGCAGTGTTAACGGAAATTTCAACAAGTCCGCATCTACAGATACAGCCAGCGGGTTATCTTTAATAATCAGTGGACTATCATCATGCAAAACCGTCATTTTATAATTGCCATAGTACACCTCATGCGTTTTTTCGGCAATAAGTACAGCTTCATGTCCGCTATTTTTTCGCTTCTCCAATATCAACCTGTCGCGATCCAATATCAGCGAATATTCGGTTGATTCAAACACCCGACCGGAATGTTTATCCAGGGCAGATATCAGGTCATCAACGGCAGTTTCGTTAAAACCGTATGGCTGCAATAATTTAAACAGCAATAAACGCATAGGGTTTAATTGCCGCACCTCATCCAGCAGTAAATAATTACCATCCTGCCCATGCTTAATTATTGTTCCGGACAGTGCCGCTATCTGATTTTCGAGCAATGTTTCCAGGTCGCGAAAATGTTTCAGGTTGTTGTCGAATGTTTTCTCCAGGGCCGGATTCAATTCTTTTAATTTGGGTATTACCTCCAGCCTGATCTTATTACGGGCATATTTGGCCGAAGCGTTGGAGCTGTCCTCCACATAATCCAATTTATTTTGGGCAATAATGGTAGCTATTTCATCCCGGTTCAAAAATAGCAGCGGGCGCACCAGCTTCCCGTTTTGAGGTAATATGCCGTGCAAGCCTGCTATGCCCGTGCCCCGGGTAAGGTTTAACAATATTGTTTCAATTGTGTCGTTTTTGTGGTGTGCAAGCGCAATAGCCTGGTAATCTGATTGCTGACTTACGGCGCCGAACCATTGATAACGCAGTTCGCGCGCGGCCATCTGGATAGAGATCTTATTTTCGGCCGCATAATTCCGGGTATCAAAATTAACGGTATGGAAAGGTACACGAAACTGATTGGCCAGGTCATTGCAAAAGGATTGGTCGCGCAGAGCCTCGTTATCACGCAGCTGAAAGTTACAATGGGCGATGCCAAAAGTATAACCGGCCTGCTTTAATAAGTGGGCCATTAAAACAGAATCCATGCCACCGCTTACCGCAGCTAAAATTTTGCTGCCGCGAGTAAACAAAGTATTTTGTTCAATAAAATTTACAAACTGTTTAACAGGTAACAAGATAATTATTGAGTTAGTGATTCCGCTCTTTGATTTTCACCATCAAAATTATTAAATTAAGTTGATGGTTGATGGTTCATAGTTGATGGTTCATGGAAAAAGAAAAAAATACAATCATCAACCAGCAGCTACTATGATTTATGAACCATCATCCATGATCCATCAACAACGATCTATGAACTTAATTCTCTTTAACCCCAACAAAAAACTAATTTTGCCAACGTGAGTAAATATGTTTTAAGCTTTTTGTTATTGATGCTGGCGGGCAATGTTATGGCCCAAAAAAAGAAATCAATTGTAAACCTGATACAGTCAGAAAGCAGCTCTTATACCAAAATTAACGGGCGCCAGGTGATTAAGGTTTATAAAGGGGTTTTTAAACAGGATTTCTCGACCCTGCGCTCAGACAGCGCCTATTTTTATCCCGATGAAAACGCTTTTGACGCTTTCCGCAATGTAAACATTAACCAGGGCGATACGCTGAATATTTTTTCTGATAAGCTCAACTACAATGGTAACACCAAACTGGCTATCCTTACCGATAACGTAAAAATGGTTGACAGAGATGCTACCCTAACGACCAATTATCTTACTTACAATACCGCCACCCGCATAGGCACTTACACTAACGGCGGTAAACTGGTAAACAAGGATAACGTGCTGACCAGCAAAAATGGTTATTATTTTGCGAGGTCGCGCGATTCTTACTTTCGGTATGATGTGGTGCTCACCACTATTGATGCCATTATTAAAACGGATACCCTGCGTTATAATACAGGTACCCGCATAGCTTATTTTTATGGCCCTACCAACATCTACGGCAAAAAAGATAAAGATACCCTGTATACAGAAAACGGCTTGTATAACACCGTAACCGAGCAGGCTTTTTTTGGCAAAAAAAACCTCTATAAGCAAGGCACCAAATCACTAAAAGGCGATAGTTTGTTTTATGACAGGCTCAAAGGCTATGGCCGCGCGGTTAAGAACATCACCTTTAATGATAATGAACAAAAAATAACCCTCAAAGGCGATCTGGGCACTTATTTTAAAGCCGATGAGCGTACTGTGGTTACCGAAAATGCTTATATGGTGATGATCACCGAGCAAAAGGACAGCACACAAACCGATTCTGCTGCGGCAAAAAAACCGCCTGTGGTAGCCAAAAAAGGCAAGGATGCAATAGCTCCTAAAAGTAAGGACGGGCCTGAGATCATCAGTGTTACCAACATGGCCAAATTGACCAAAGACCTAAAACCGGGGACCATGCTGAGTAAAACAGATTCGGCCAGGGTAGATTCAGCGGCAAAAGCATTGGTCAAACAAAACAAAAACATGAAACCGGGCGAAGCGGTTGAGAAACTCACGGATCTGTCAAAAATGGCCGATGATATCAAGAAAAAAGGCACCATCGGGAAGGCGGATTCTGTTAAAATAGATTCGATGGCAAAAAAGCTCGGCGTGCAAACCCAAAATATAAAGCCTGGCGATGCGGATAAAAAGCTTACGAATATGGCCAAGCTGGCTGCCGATATCAAACCAAAAAATGGGGCTAAACCGATAACGGCACCAGCGGATACAAACAAACAAGGCGAAAAAGTAAAGCGCGACTCGATTTTCATGACTGCTGATACGCTGGAAACCCAGATCATGACCTTCAAAAATCTGAAGATATACCAGGAAAAACAAAGGCTACTCCATTTCAGGGATACCTCCGAAGCGGGTTTGAAGCGGGCGGTTTTAAACCAGAAGCTAAAGGGAATGCCTACGGTGTATCTGCGCGTGCCAAAAGATACTATCTATCTGCACCGCAACTTTTTTGGGAAACCCAAGATAGATTCAACCCAGATTAAAAAAGACCTGCTAAATGCCAAGAGAAAGGCGAAACAGGACAGTGTACGTGCCGTAAACATGAAGAGGGATCCGGTATTTGCTACCCGTGAATTTGATGTGAAAGATACTGCCCGCATCAGGATATTGATCGCCCATCATCATGCCAAAATATTTAAGTCGGACCTGCAGGGTAAGGCTGATTCTATTTTTTACAGTAACAGTGACTCCACCATACGCTGTTATGTAAAACCCATGTTCTGGACACAGGGTTCACAGCTCTCGGGCGATACCGTGTACCTGCAAATGCGGAACAAAAAGCTGGATAATATAGAGTTGTTTCCAAATGCTTTTGTGGTGAATATTGAGAAGGATGATTCGCTGCACTTTAACCAGTCCTCGGGCCGAAAGATGCGGGGTTTCTTTAAAAACGACAAACTTCACCAGCTATACATCGCCGTTAATGCCGAAAGCATTTATTTTAAGCGTGACAGCGGAAAGGTAGCCGGTATGCAACGATCATTAAGCAGCCGGATCCATGTGGTTTTTAAAAATGGCGAAACCAAGGAGGTTACTTTTTTAACCAAGCCCGAAAACCGCTATATCCCCATGGCTAAAGTTACCGAGGAGGATAAGCTGCTGAAAGGCTTTATCTGGAAGCCGAAGGACCGACCGGCCTCCAAAGAGGCGATCATTCCAACGCATCATAAAAAACAACCTGCTTCAAAATCGCCGCCTCCAAAAGTTAAAGTAGACAGCCTAACCCAGGCTAAAATGGATAATTTGAAGGGAATAATATTGAAACTTAGCAAGGATTCAACCAAAGCCGACTCCCTGAAGAAACTACAGCTGGTTCTGAAAAACCTTACCGATTCGATAAGCAAAGCGGCGGCAACCGCAAAGCCAGTTAAGGGGACTGCCGATGCTACAGTTAAAGGCAGGCAACCCGCCACTAACGCGGTTAAAGATACTGCAAGTAGAACAAGTGCAGGGAGCTTGAAAAACATAAAAGCGGTTAAGGATACCACCGGTAAAACCATTATTACCCCACCAGTAATAAAGGCAATTAAGGATACCACGGGCAAAGCCGGAGGAGCACCGCCGCCAATAAAAGCGGTTAAGGATACGACGATCGCTCCGGCTAAAAAACCGGAGAATTAAGGCGTAATTTCATCCGAAGCTTATATTGACGGGGAAGAAGGATTGTTAAATAATCAAAAATCAAAGTAATACCTTAATCCAATAAATCATGGTTCAGGCAAACACTTGCCCGAAGCTTATCTGCTCATAAGGGAGAAAACTCACTAATTCAATAATTAAAAAGGCGTATGAGCGCGTCCACCGGCTGACGGAAACGCCCTTTTAGATTTAAGAATCAAGAGACAAGAATTAAGGCAAACCAACTCAATAATTTACGAAATCACTAATTCAATAATTGCATAAACTACCAATCTGATAGATTAAGTTCAAATCCTCAAAAAAAAATCGCATATTTGGAGTTTAACATTTTATTATATAACAAATTAACAAAATGAAACCTCCGAAGGAAGCTTCATTACAGATCAAAAACAAATAACAACAAAATGAAAGTCGCAGTAGTAGGTGCTACAGGATTAGTAGGCACCAAAATGTTGCAGGTTCTTGCAGAACGCAACTTCCCCGTTACAGAATTAATTCCCGTAGCTTCAGAAAAAAGTATTGGTAAAGAAATTACTTTTAATGGAAAGCAATTTAAGGTGGTTTCTGTTGAGGATGCGATTAAGATGAAGCCGGACGTAGCGATTTTCTCGGCCGGCGGAAGCACTTCATTACAGCAGGCTCCTTTATTCGCGGCCGCTGGTACAACTGTTATTGACAATTCATCGGCATGGCGCATGGATCCTACCAAGAAACTGGTAGTGCCCGAAGTGAATGCTGATGTATTGACTGCTGATGACAAGATCATCGCTAACCCTAATTGCTCTACCATACAAATGGTGGTGGCCTTAAAACCGCTGCACGATAAATACAAAATTAAAAGGGTAGTGGTTTCTACCTATCAATCGGTAACCGGTACCGGCGTAAAAGCTGTAGACCAGCTATTTAACGAGCGTAAAGGTATAGACGGACCTAAGGTTTATCCTTACACTATCGACCTGAACGTGATCCCGCAGATTGACGTTTTCACTGAGAACGGCTATACCAAAGAGGAAATGAAAATGATCCTGGAAACCAAAAAGATCATGGGCGATGATAGCATTAAAGTTACCGCTACCACCGTACGCATCCCGGTTATGGGTGGTCACTCGGAATCGGTAAACATTGAGTTTTTCAATGATTTTGACCTCACCGAAGTACGTGAGCTGTTAGCTAAATCGCCGGGTATTGTTGTAGTTGACGATCCTGCCAGCCTGAAATACCCAATGCCGCTTGATGCACATGATAAAGACGAGGTATTTGTGGGCCGTATCCGTCGCGACGAAACTCAGGACAATACCCTGAACTGCTGGATAGTATCAGACAACCTGCGTAAAGGCGCTGCTACCAACGCCGTGCAAATTGCCGAATACCTGGTTGCCGCGCATCTGATCGGTCAGCCGATTGAAGCATAAGTAGAAAGTTTTAAATAGAATAAAGCAAGGCCCTGTAATTCTCATTACAGGGCCTTGTTGTTTGTAAATAATTATTTCTTAAATTTGAGAATATGAACGAAATATTTTTCTTAGTTGAAGAATCAATAGAAGGTGGATATAACGCACGGGCGATAGGAGAAGCTATATTTACCGAAGGAGATACGCTTGATAAGCTCAAGGCAAATATTCGTGACGCAGTTCAATGTCATTTTGATGAAGGCAAGCTTCCCAAAATTATTCGTTTACATTTTGTTAAAGAAGAAATTATTACCGTTTAATCATGTCTCCTAAAACGCCGCGTGACGTATCCGGTAAGGCTCTGATTAAAGTATTATCAAAATATGGATATGAAGTAGTGAGGCAAAGCGGGAGTCATATCCGGCTGTCTATCAACACTCATGATGAAATCAAAAACTTAACTATCCCTAATCACGCTCCTATCAAGTTAGGCACGCTCATGGCTATATTAATGAAGTGTCAGCACAACTCAACATTAATAGAGACGAACTTATTAATAAGTTGTAACACCCGCATGAGTCCGTAGGCCAATATTTTGAAAAGGTAAAAAGCTAACAGACAATAGCTTGTTAACCTATCAAAAGTATTATCCACAGCATTTGGCTTTTTTTATTTAAACTTGTTTGCTATGAAAACCATTAAGCTGATAGTTGTTTTGTGCTGTTGTTTAGCTTCAGCCCGATTGTTTGCGCAGGATAGCCCGCAGGCTATTGAAGGAGATCTGCTCCGGATATTGAAAAGGGTGAATTATTACGGCGCCCACAAAAAGGAATGGAAAGCAATGGATTCGCTGCTGAAGCAAAACAAGATCTTCGCGTTCAAGCTCAAATACTATACCTCTAAATATCCGGCTACCATCAACCAGCCTTTTACCTCATTGATTAAAGAGCGACTGGTGATAGCCACTTCTGCCGATGGTATATTTCGCACCTATTCCTGGAACACACAGCTGGGTGTTAAAGGCTTTGATATTTACAATGTGCTGCAATATAAAAACGGCGGGCAAACGGTTTCGCTGTTAAAAATGGATACTATTGGTGAAAAAGGGTATGTATCCCTCTGGTACCCTAAAATATACACGTTTACCACCGCCGGCAAGGTTTATTACCTGGCTACATATAATTCGGTTTATTCGGCAGCAAAGGCGGGTCAGGGTTTAAAAATCTTTACTATCGAAAAAGGCAAGCTGATCAGCAATCCGCCGTTGATCAAAACACCTACCGGGGTATACAGTCAATTACATTATGAGTTTGACGTAAGCTCCATTGCCGATTGGAAAGCTTATCCGGCTATTTATTTCGACAAAGCTACCCAAACTATCCATACACCATTGGTTGATTATAATCACAAAATGACGCATAAGCTGATCACCTATAAATTCACCGGTCGTTTTTTTGAGAAGGTAAAATGATAAAAAACCATATATGATATCCTTTGCTCACCGTGTATTTATGCAAGTAGCTGCTAACCTGAGTTTCAGCAAGGCGGCGCAGGTGCTGTTTATTACGCAGCCCGCCATCAGCAAACACGTTAAAGCGCTGGAAGATCAATATAAAGTACCCTTGTTTGAACGGAAGGGCAACAGCATCCTGCTCACTGATGCCGGCAACAAACTGAACGAATACCTGCAGCAGGCCACCGAAATTGAGCGCAAGATAGAGTATGATCTTTCGGTGCTCAGTAACCTGTCGCAGGCGGCGGGACACCTGCGTCTGGGGGCCAGTACTACCATCGCCCTGTATATTTTACCTTCTATACTTTCCGGCTTTCAGCGCGAGTATGCCAATGTGGATGTGCAACTGGTGAACCGCAACTCTGAATATATCTTGAACGCCCTGCTTAACCACGAGGTGGATATCGGCATCATTGAGGTGGATAACAAGCTCACCACGGTATCTTATACACCATTTATGAGCGATGAGGTTATACCGGTATGCTCAGCTAAAAGTCCGTTGGCTGGTAAGTCGCTTACACTAAAACAACTGTTAAAAACGCCATTGGCAGTAAGGGAGCGAGGATCCGGCACGCTGAACGCAGTATTAAAATCACTATCAGCCCTGCATATTAAACCGGCAGACCTGTCTGTAAAGATCCGCCTGGGTGGTACCGAGGCGCTTAAAAACTTTCTCCTGGCCGATCAATGCCTGGGATTTATGCCCCGCCCATCCATCATCAGGCAATTAGCCGAGGGTGACCTGGTAGAAGTGCCCGTTGAAGGTTTGAAAATCACCCGCGATTTCTTCTTCATTCGCCGCAAAGGGACCGAGGATTATGGCTTAACCAGCAATTTTATCAATTTCGCGTTAGGGCATAAATAGCTTTGCAAACGAACACAAGACAGTTGATGACATGCAATAAAAAAATTCGTCATTGCGAGGTACGAAGCAGTCCCCGACTTACAGGGGCGCGCTGTATAGCATAGAGATTGCTTCGTACCTCGCAATGACGCGCGGAGAAAAAACTTCTTAACCCTCTTTCCACCATAGGTGAAGTGGGAGAGACCAAGCGTATCGATGGCCTGGGGAGTCGATTCTCCTCTTTTTTTCAAATAACAAAAACCATCCACCAGCTCACCTGTAATTATATTATACTTAATTTTTATAATTTAAAATTAAATAATATACATTATGGCAAGTTTGAGTAATAGAAAAGTAGCGATCCTTACCGAAGAAGGATTTGAGCAGGTAGAATTAACAAGCCCTAAACAAGCCCTTGAAGCAGCCGGCGCAACCGTACACGTGATATCGCCCCAAAGTGGTACTATTAAAGCCTGGGATAAAACGAATTGGGGTATTGAAATTAATGTAGACAGACCGCTAAACGAAGTAAGCCCGGATGATTATGACGCGCTTGTATTACCCGGAGGTGTGCTCAACCCTGATAAATTACGGCAGAATAAAGACGCGGTAGCCTTTGCTTCGGCATTTTTAGATGAAGGCAAGCCCGTGGCTGCTATATGCCATGGCCCGCAGTTATTAATAGAAACTGGTTTAATCAAAGGCCGCAGGCTAACTTCCTATCCATCCCTGCAAACCGATCTTAAAAATGCGGGAGCAGATTGGGTTGATGAGGAAGTTGTAGTTGATCAGGGCCTGGTGACCAGTCGCACGCCGGCCGATTTGGAAGCATTTAACCGTAAAGCCATTGAAGAGATTGGTGAAGGCATACATCATGAAGCCTGATAAGCGTTTTTTTCAAAATAATTCAAAAGGGCACCTTTTATACTGATGCCCTTTTGAATTATAATACATACCCCCTAACTTTAGGTAAATTAAACGCAATAAATTATGATATCGCTTATCCCCCTAAAGTATATGCTGCCATTGGGATTGTTCCTGCTGGCGTTAAGCTTTTTTGTTAAATTCATCTACAAATCCGAACCGGATGCTCTCGACGGACTTTTAAAAGGCATTAGTATAGGCGTATTACTTTTATACCTTGGCCAAAGTTTAAGCAAGCGTAAAAAACAATAACCGATAAATCCTGTTGAGTATATATTAGGCTCATATATGCCGAGTTTGTCAAGCGGGCATGCTGTGAAGCACGTCTAAAAAATCATTCAGGACAAATTCAGTACAATAACCTAACTGGGGGTAGAATCATTCGTGGTTCTGCCCTTTTTTGTGAAGCTTCAGATATAGATGGGGCTTTTTTTATCTTTACCCCATGCCTGTAAAAAACGCATTGATCATTGGTGCCGGTATCGCCGGTATTGCCACGGCTATCCGTTTGGCGGTAAAAGGTCACCATGTTGAGGTCTTTGAGGCTAATAATTATCCGGGCGGGAAGTTATCTGAGTTTGAGCAGGATGATTTTAGATTTGATGCCGGTCCCAGTCTGTTCACCATGCCGCAGTATGTAGATGAACTGTTTACCCTTGCCGGTAAAAACCCTGTCGATTTTTTCAATTACCAAAAACTGGATGTGGTTTGCCGGTACTTTTATGAAGATGGTACTATCCTGAATGCTTATGCCGATCAAGAACAATTTGCTGCTGAGATAAATCAACAAACGGGCGAACCAACGGCTTCCCTCAAAAAGTATCTTAAAAACAGCGCCAATATCTACAGCATTACCAATCACGTTTTCCTAGAGCGGTCCTTACATCGCTTAAAAGCTTATTTACATGGAGATACGGTACACTCTGTTTTTAAGTTTCCGCAGATAGATGCTTTCCGCACTATGCACAAGGCCAATCAAGGTTTTTTTAAGGATAAACGCCTTACTCAATTTTACGACCGATACGCTACTTACAACGGATCAAACCCATACACCGCACCGGCTACGTTGAATGTGATCCCACATCTGGAGCAGCATTACGGCGCTTATTTCCCTGTGGGCGGCATGTACAGCATCGTGAGCAGCCTGGTAAAACTGGCAGAGTCATTGGGTGTGATATTTCATTATAACGCGCCTGTGAATGAGATCATTTTAGAAAAGAAAAGCGCGAAAGCCATTAAAGTAAATAATAAGCTGATATCTGCCGACATCATCGTATCCAATATGGATATCTGGTTCACTTACCACGGGCTGTTAAAGCAATATCCGCATCTGTTCCCCAAAAAGATCCTGAGGCAGGAACGCAGCAGCTCGGCCCTTATATTTTATTGGGGAATTAAAAAACAGTTCGTGCAGCTAAACCTGCATAACATTTTCTTCAGTGCCGATTATAAAGCCGAGTTTGATCATATTTGGCTACAAAAAGATATTTACCACGATCCAACCGTATACCTCAACATCAGCTCCAAATGCAAACCGGATGATGCGCCAAAGGATTGCGAAAACTGGTTCACCATGATCAATGTGCCCGCCAATACCGGGCAGGACTGGGACAGCCTGATCAACACCGCCCGCCAAAACATATTAACTAAACTTAGCCGCATCCTGGGTCAGGATATCAGTGGTTTGATCCTCTCAGAAAACATTCTTGATCCGCGTGGTATTGAAAGCCAAACATCATCATACCAGGGTTCATTGTATGGCACCAGCTCCAACAGTCAGTTCGCGGCATTTTTACGGCATGCCAACCGGTCGCCGGCTATTAAAAACCTGTATTTTTGTGGCGGCAGTGTACATCCGGGCGGCGGTATTCCGCTTTGCCTGCTTTCGGCAAAAATTGTGAGTGACTGGATTAATTAATTATTGATTTAGTGATTGCCCTTTGCAGGCGCTCGAAGGGAGCGGCAGGGTTATTGCTTGCTCGTAAATTGCCTCGGAATGTAGCAGAAGCCTCACCCTACCCTCTCCTTTGGAGAGGATTTAGGTGAGGCTTCCTGATAACACAAAAAGCCTTTATCTTTACCCTTTCAATATAACAACCTATGAAACTTCAGCTTTTTGACAAACAAGTTTATACCGACAGAAGAAATGTATTAAAGCAAAATATCGCATCAGATGGTATTATCCTGTTATTGGGCAACGAGGATAGCAGCATGAACTATAAGGACAATTGCTACCCATTTCGTCAGGACAGTACCTTTCTTTACTACTTCGGCCTCGACGTGCAAAACCTGACCGCCATAATTGACACCGATACCGGCGAAGAAGTAATTTTCGGCAACGAACTCACTATTGACGATATCATCTGGACAGGTACCCTGCCTACCGTACATGAAATGGCAGCGCTGGTTGGCGTTACCCAAACAAAGCCATCTGACCAGGTACTGCATTATGTACATAAGGCGCTGATAGCCGGCAGAAAGGTGCATATTTTACCGCCCTATCGCCCCGAAAACCGTATGAAACTGGCCGCCTGGTTTAATGTGAGCCTGGAGGATATACAGGACCATGTATCGGTTAAGCTCATTAAAGCAGTGATAGCGCAGCGGGTAATCAAAACGCCGCTGGAGATCCAGGAAATGGAAAAGGCGGTTTCTATCAGTGTGGATATGCAGCTGGCCGTTATTAAAGCTACCCGTCCCGGTATTAAGGAATATGAACTGGTTGCCAAGGCCAATGAAGTAGTAGCGGCAGCCAACGGTCGCCTGGGTTATCCGGCTATTATTACCACACACGGCCAAACGCTGCATACCCATTATTATGGCAACACCCTGCAGGATGGTAACATGGTATTAAGCGATATAGGCGCCGAAAATGATATGCATTATGGCGGCGATCTTACGCGCACTTTCCCGGTTGGACGCAGCTTTACCAATAAGCAAAAAGAACTGTATGAAGTGGTTCTTAATTCGATGAACCACGCTATCAGTTTGCTAAAACCGGGCACACGTTATAAAGATATCCACCTGGCGGCCTGCCAAAAACTGGTTGAAGGACTAAAACAGGTTAACCTCATGAAAGGCGATGCGGCCGAAGCCGTTGCCGCCGGCGCGCATACCATGTTTTTTCAATGTGGCCTGGGTCATATGCTGGGCATGGATACGCATGACATGGAAGATTTGGGCGAACCATACGTGGGTTATACCGATACACTGAAAAAAGAAACCGTGTTCGGATTAAAATCCTTACGACTTGGGCGTGAATTAGAGGCCGGTTATGTACTGACTGTAGAACCGGGTATTTACATCATCCCTGAACTGATTGACCGCTGGAAGGCCGAAAACAAATATGCGGATTTTATCAATTACGATGTACTGAACACCTACCGTGATTTTGGCGGTATCCGTATTGAAGACAATTTTTTAATAACCGATACCGGCAGTCATTTACTGGGTAAGTATTTACCGAAGACGTTGAAGGAGATTGAAGGATTGAGGGGGTAGTAGTTTAACCAATATACCTACGCAACGACATTGCAAGCTTATAAAAATGCGTCATTGCGAGCGTAGCGTGGCAATCCCTAACTATACAGAGCGGCTTTTCTTATTGGGGATTGCCACGCTACGCTCGCAATGACGTAATGGTTAAATATTGTTCTTAATTTTCCCTCACCATTTTTTCCAAAGCATCTATCCATATTGGTGAGTCGTTCAAACTTTCTACCAGTTGAACTTTCTCGCCGCCAAGAGCTTTAAACTCGTCGCCGTACTCCGTAGTAACTTCATAAACAGTTTCCAGGCAGTCGGCCACAAAAGCGGGGCAAAATACCAGTAGGCTTTTCTTGCCTTCTTTAGCCAGCTTCGCTACGATCTCACTGGTATAAGGCTGCACCCATGGATCATTACCCAGGCGCGATTGAAAGCAAATGGTGTATTTATCTTTAGGGATACTGAGCTTTTCGGCAATTAGCTTTGCCGTATGGTGAGATTGTGCCGAGTAGCAGTTTTTATTAATATCGGTGAGTGTTGCGCAGCAGTCATTAACTTTTAAGCAATGCTGTTGGGTATGATCGGCCTTGATCAGCTGCCTTTGCGGCAAACCATGAAAGCTGAATAGTATATGGTCATAGCTCTCGGGGTTGTATTTTTGAGCGTTATCGGCAAAGGTGGCTATCATACCTTCGTTGTCATGAAAAGAATTTACGAAAGAGATATTGGGCTTGGTGCCCCACTGAGTCAGAAGCCCCATCACTTTATCATAAACAGAACCGGTACTGGCTGATGCATATTGCGGAAACAAGGCGATCACCTGTATGTCATCAACCAAAGCCGCCTTTAGCCTGTTCAGCGCCGATTCAATAGAAGGGTTTTGATAACGCATGGCCAGTTCCACAATGTACTCATCGCCCAGGCGTTGTTGCAGGGCTTTTTGTTGCAGCAGGCTATAATGCATTAATGGAGATCCGGTCTCTTTGTCCCAGATGGCCTGGTATAATTTGGCCGATTTTGGTGCCCTGAATGGAACTATTAATCCACGTACTAAAAGGGTGCGCGATATGGGGTTAATATCAATTACCCTCGGATCCATCAAAAACTCATTCAGGTAAGTACGCACATCTGCCGTCGAAGGGCTATCGGGCGTACCTAAATTCACTAATAAAACTGCTTTTTTACCCATAACTATTTCAGCCGCAAAAGTATAAAATTATTGTCCCCAATCCCTTAAAGGAGTAACAATTTACAAATGAATGATTGGGCCTTTACGCCGCGTGTTATTGCTTTATCTCCACTCTTCCCGTATAAAACATCCCTGGCTTTATCTTTCTCTTCTCCATAAAAAATTTTGTAAAATAAATTTGCGTAAGCAAATACTTACATATACATTTGTGTAAGCAAACGCTTACACATTATGACAAGCACCAGAAGAGACGTATTCCAGGCCATAGCCGACCCTACCCGCAGGCAGATCATTAATCTGATCGCACAGCAACCACTCAATCTTAATGCCATTGCCGACAATTTTGAGGTGAGCAGGCCGGCCATATCGCAGCATATCAAGATATTGATTGAATGCGGGTTGATCGATATTAAAAAATCCGGCCGGGAACGGTATTGCGAAGCCAAATTGGAACAGCTTAATGAGGTGGCTCAATGGATAGAACCGTACCGCAAAAGCTGGGAAGAACGCTTTACTAAAATGGATGATCTGCTGGCGCGTTTGCAAAAGGAAAATGGATCAACTAATAAAAAATAAACAGACACCAATTAAAAAATTAAAAAAATGGAAAAGAATAAAACAACCATCACCGCCGTACCCGGCAAACAGGAAATTTTCATCACCCGGGAATTTGATGCTCCACGCGAGCTCGTTTTTAAAGCATATACCGACCCCGAATTACTGTTACAATGGCTGGGCGGCCAGTGCAACCTCACTATGCGAATAGAAAAGTTTGAAGCCAGGGCCGGCGGTTCCTACCGATACATTCATACCGACCCGGCCGGAAATGAGTATGGTTTCCATGGGGTTTGCCATGAAAGTACTGCCCCCGAACGTATCATTCAAACATTTGAGTTTGAAGGATTACCGGAAGCAGGCCATGTAGCATTGGAAACTACAAAATTTGAAGCTTTACCCAATAACCGGACAAGGATAGTTACACAATCCGTGTTCCAATCCGTTGCAGATCGCGACGGTATGCTGCAATCGGGCATGGAGCAGGGAGTTCTTGACTCGCACGCACGTCTGGAAGAGTTACTCGCAACTGTTACCGTCTGATTAAAGTAAACTCTCATAAGGAATACGTCATTGCGAGCGCAGCGTGGCAATCTCGCAGAATGTAGGCCGCCTTACATTGTTCGCGATTGCTTCGTCGTTCCTCCTCGCAATGACATGTTGGCGACTCGTCATAGATAACACACATCTGTTAAATAAAGTTAAATCCTTCATTATTATTGCCTTATCAGTAAAAACAATGGTATGTTGCAGTGATTAATCAAACACCTATCATGAAGCCATTGTTCTACCTGTTAACGGGGATTGTTTTATCAGGAATTCTGTTATCCTGCAATAGCCCATCTAAAAATACCAGGTCAAATGCTAAAATCGCCATCCACAATAATGGCATCAATATAGCTTACACCGATACCGGTAAAAGTGATACCACTTTACTTTTTGTGCATGGCTGGTGCATCAACAAATCGTACTGGGCCGATCAGGCGACTTACTTCGGCAAAAAATACCGGGTAATAGCTATTGACCTGCCCGGCTTTGGTGAGTCGGGCAAGAACCGTAACCAATGGAATACCATGGCATTTAGCAGGGATGTAGATTCGGTGATTAAACAGCTGGATTTAAAAAAAGTGATCCTGGTGGGTCATTCCATGTCAGGCGATGTGGTATTACAGGCTGCCGTTGCTAATCCTCAACAGGTAATTGGCCTGGTGGTGGTCGACATTTTTAAAAATGTTGGAAAGAACCAGGTGCAAACCGCACAAGCAAAAAAAGAATACGCCGCTGCCATAGATTCACTGAAGCATCACTTCAAACAAATAGCTTTTGAATACTTCAATCAGTCTCTCTTTTATACCACAACTACCGCGGCAGTCAAAAAAAGAGTGCTTAACGATATTGCCCACGTTGATACTGCAATTGCTGCCGCCTGCATGGAAGACAATAACGACTTTAACGAAATAGCCGGGCTGAAAGCAGCGAAAATGAAGTTATACCTCATCAACAGCGATGTGGAACCTACCGACACCACTCATTTAGCAGCCAATAAGATCCCCTTTAAATTACTATACATTCACGCCACAGGGCATTTTCCAATGATCGAAAAACCACAGGAGTTTAATGCTCTTTTAGATAAAGCAATTGTAGATATTAAAACCCGAGAATAGTGAACTTTTGATTGGGTTCTGCTTCTGTGAGAGCAGAATAATGTATCTTGTTGGGGTGTAGAAAAACTCAATCCCTAAAAATGAAACACCTTCTTTTCTTTATCCTTTGCCTATGGATCCAGGCAGGGCTTGCGCAATCAAAACTACCGGTTATTAAAGCCGCCTCAAAAAGCGTAGCCATTAATGACGGAGGGTATCTTGATAAAAATGCCTGGACACTTTCGCCAAAGATCAGGCCGGATGTGTTTACTGCCGAAAGATCAAGAAAAGCCAAATGGGTTACTTTTTATACCGACATCGACTCCATCAGGGTAAAAGTAAAGCCAGGGACTAAGTTTAATTTTGTGGTATTGTTAAATGGTAAAGATTCCTGCTATACGCAAATTGCAAGCGCTATACCACCCGAAGATAAATCACAAAATAATATTGCCACACATGATACTATCCCGTTTACGTTAACTGCCAATAATGCCATCTGTGTAAAAACCATCATTAACAATACCGATACTTTAAACCTTGATTTTGATAGCGGTTCCTGGGATTTTAGGTTAACCAGGGATGCTATCCTCAAAAAGACAAGGTTGCTATCCAACCAACCTGATGCTTTAGCCGGTAGAACAAAGCCCAATTATAACAATTTAAGCAAGGTTTTTAAATTACAAATGGGGAAATCCGTTTGGACCGATCCAGAAATAGTGGCTACAGGATTAACCGCGTACGAAATGGACGGGCGTTTTGGCTGGAACCTGTTTGAGGGCAAAACTTTGGAGATCAACTATGATCAAAACCTGTTGATCATCCATTCCAAGCCTTTAAAAATTCCCAAAGGTTATGTGCGGTCAAAGCTGGAGATCATCCGTTCTTTTGTTACCGCCAAAGGGACTTTTGAAATAGAAAATAAAAAATATACCGGCAGCTTTTTATTCGATACAGGCTCAGAACAGGCGGCAGTTTTAGATAGTACATGGGTAAGCCAGCAAAATTTCCCCAGGAATTTAAAGCTGCTCAAATCATCCGTAATTCATGACCCGAGAGGAGTGGGATATGAAACTAAAATAGTGCTTGCTCCTGCATTAACGATCAATGGTTTTGAACTGACCAATATCCCTACCCTTATTTTAGGCGGCAAAAACCCGGTAGGCTTTATGATCAATTATTTAGGCGATGATGTTTTGAAGCGATTTAATATGATAATGGACTTCAAAAACGATTACCTCTATCTGAAACCCAATAAATTAACAAATTTAAAATATCGGGAAAGCTCCTAAGAGAAAACTGTAAATTAAAATGCGGGGACTCTGAAGCTGAAATGACGTGTTACAAGGTACGAACTGAATTATATATAATAACTATGTCATTGCGAGCGAAGCGCGGCAATCTCCTCGCTTGCATATTGAACGCGATGAGATTGCTTCGTCGTTCCTCCAATGACATCAGGAGGATACGTTTTGGGCAACTTGTTTCAGGATCCCACAGGATGGGTGATCATCATGCGTACAACCTACTAATAAATTCGGCATGACTTCAGTTTTTATACAAAAACTCCTCGTAGGCTGGTAAAGCAACTATTTTCTGAAACTGAAATTATAAGCTACTCTTAAACCGGCCACAGGTACGGTATTACTACCGCTCGTCCTGCTCCACTTCAAAACGCTGCCACTCAGATTAAACTCTACATTGTTTTGGTTATCAAGCGGTACCTGATACCCAAGAGCAAGCGTACCTCCACTGCTGGACCTATCGGCATTAATAATTCCTACAATTCCGGCACTCGCAAACCATTGTTTATCAAAATAGTATTTGCCGCTAAATGCAAGGCTAACTCCCCCCAGATCGCCCCGGGTATAGGTACTATAACCCTGAGGGCCCTCATGAATAATCGCGTTATCGCCTTTTATCTGCTTAACACCTATTACAGGTACCAGCGCAAAAGCATGGCTAAGGCGTATATTACCCTGAACACTGACATCAACTCCGAGGCTATAACCTGATGCAAATGGTATATTGCCACCCAAACCAAGGCCTATTCCACTATGTGCCTGCGCATGAACAGTGGTATACATCAGCACTATTATAAAGGTTAATATGGCTGATGTAAAAGCTTTATTCATAGTTATCTTCTAAAATATTCGTAATTCAGGCTCAATAAAGTAACTGATCATACGGATATCTTTCCGTATGGATGGCTTTCACTTCTTCATACAACAGATCCCTGAACTCGTCAACATTTTCCTTTTTGGTAGCCGATATAAATATCGCCGGGCTGTTATTCTTGGCCATCCAGCTATGTTTAAAATCATCCAAAGTAAGAGGTTCCGTTTGCGGCTCCAACTGATGCTCTTCGGGTTTAAAGGCATCTATTTTGTTAAACACTGTGATCATCTTTTTATCAATGGCGCCAATATCTTTCAGGGTTTCGTTTACGGTGCGTATCTGGTCCTCAAAATTGGGATGCGATACATCCACTACATGTACCAGGATGTCGGCTTCGCGCACCTCGTCAAGGGTCGACTTAAAGCACTCTACCAAATGGTGAGGCAGCTTACGGATAAACCCAACCGTATCTGATAACAGGAAAGGAACATTCTCGATCACCACTTTCCGCACGGTAGTATCCAGCGTAGCAAACAGCTTATTCTCGGCAAATACATCCGATTTGGATATCATGTTCATGATGGTTGATTTACCTACGTTGGTATAACCCACCAAAGCCGCACGTACCATCTGGTTACGGTTTTTGCGCTGTGTTTCGTTCTGCTTATCTATTTGCTTCAGCTTTTCTTTCAGCAGTGATATTTTATTCAGGATCAAACGCCTGTCCGTTTCAATCTGCGATTCACCCGGACCACGCATACCAATACCACCCTTCTGGCGCTCTAAGTGCGTCCATAAACGGGTAAGGCGGGGTAATAGATATTGCAGCTGGGCCAGCTCCACCTGGGTTTTAGCCTGGGCAGTTTGTGCCCGGTTGGCAAAAATATCCAGTATCAGGTTGTTGCGGTCAAGTATCTTTACCTGTAGTTCGTTTTCAATATTACGCAGTTGCGATGGCGACAGCTCGTCGTCAAAAACTACCATATCGATCTCTTCTTCTATAACAAAGGCTTTAATATCTTCCAGCTTACCAGAGCCTACAAAAGTGGCCCTGTCCGGGCGTTGCAGTTTTTGGGTAAAACTTGTTATTGTTTCGCCACCGGCGGTAGCCACCAAAAATTCCAATTCCTCTAAATACTCTTTTTCCTGTTCATCAGTTACATGCGGGGTCATTACACCTACCAGAACAGCTTTTTCCTGCTTCACAGCAGTGTCATAAAATTTTTGTTTCATTAATTACAGTATATCAATCTAAATGCCAGTTTAATAATGGCATATATTCAGGCATAAGCCTTGCTTTACTGATGCCAAAATTACAGTAAAGTAATATATAAATTACTATTCATATTTACTATACGCGCCAGCATTTCAAATAATTACAACTCAGAGCCGGTCTGGCTTATCAAAAAGCAGCACATACAATTATTTGATTAAATTGTTTTTATTTTTATAAAATTCTTATATTACTTTCGCATTCAATTTGTAATTAGAGATTAAACCTTATCACAATCACATGAACAAGATTTTTACCCTATTCCTTTTAGGGTGTATGGCAGTTGCTGCCAAAGCGCAAACACCCGCGCCAGTACCCACCACACAGGCATTTGGCAAAGTTGACAAAGCTGATCTGGAACTTAAAGCCTGCGATTTTGAAAAAGACGCCAATGCCGAGATCCTTTTTGATAAAGCGGAGGTTTACTTTGACCAAACCTATAATATTGTGACCGAAAGACACAAGCGCATTAAAGTATTTAACGATAATGGGAAGTCGGAAGCTAACATCCGTTTAGAATATTATAGTGCCAACCGTGTTGAATATATTTCCGGTTTACAGGCGCAAACTATCAACTCAAGCAACGGCACTCCTGAAATTATAAAAGTTGATAAAAAGCAAATATTTACCGAAGTGATAGACAAATACCGCTCGGCCATGGTGTTTTCTTTTCCAAGCGTAAAGCCGGGTTCTATTCTGGAGTACAAGTACCGCTTAACATCTGCTTCCATCGCTGATTTCCCGGATTGGTATTTTCAGAGCGACCTGCCAACCCGCTATAGTGAGCTAAGCACCAACGTACCCGATGTTTTATATTATAAACAATTGGTAAACGTACATTCTCCTTACGTAGTTAACAAAACTAATTCAAGCAATGCTCATATCCAGGCACTGGCTAACATCCCATCACTAAAAGACGAGCCTTTTATGGGTTCCCGTAATGATAATTCGGAGCGTATCCTGTTTCAGTTATTAAGTATAAAACCAACCTATGGCTTTACACAAACGTATCAGGATTCCTGGAAAAAAGTTGGAGAGAATAAAGCAGACGACGAAGATTTTGGCGGCCAGATAAACCGTAAACTTGCCGGCGAAGAAGCGATTATTGCCAAAGCCAAAAGTCTCAAAACCGATGATGATAAAATCGCCTACTTATTTAACGAGGTTAAAAGTACGGTAAAATGGAACGACTCCTATGCCCGTTACACCAATGATGGTACTGTAAAAGCCTGGGATAAAAAGATAGGTAACTCAACCGAAATTAACCTTATCCTCACCCATTTGCTCAAAAAATCGGGGGTTAAAGTATATCCTATGCTCGTGAGTACCCGCAGCAATGGTCGCGTTAATCCGGCTTATCCAAGCTATTACCAGTTTAATACTTCGGTAGCGTACATTCCGGTAGATAGTAACAAATATTATGTGCTTGACGCTACCAGCAAATACAATATTTACAACCAGGTACCTAACAATTATTTAAACTCGTTTGGTTTATACATCAATAAGGATGATAAGGTTTATGATCTCGCCTTTTTAGATGATAAAGACCCCGTTAGACAGGTAGTGCTCATCAACGCCGAAATAAAGCCCGAGGGTAAAATGACCGGAACGGCCGATATCAGCAGCTTTGTTTATAACCGTGTTAATTGCGTCAAGAAATACAAGACCGATGGTGAAAAAAAATACATCGACTTTTTGCGCAATGATAACAATAACATGAAAATAGCATCGGTTAAGTTTGAGAATATGGAAGTTGACACACTGCCGTTGCAACAAAAAATGGACTTTAACCTCGACCTTACCGGGGCCGATGAAAATTATATATACTTTAACGCCAACCTGTTCACCGATCTTAAAACAAATCCATTTCTGAACGAAAACCGTGTTACAGATATCGATTTTGGCTATCGCGACAACTACGCCATAACCGGTATATTTAAATTGCCGGCCGGTTATAAAATTGACGCCATGCCAAAAAGCATCAACATGATGATACCCGATAAAAGCATTGTTTTCAGGCGTATAGTGGCCGAGCAGGACGGCTCCATCATGATCAGGCTGAATGTTGATTTTAAACAGTCCCTGTATTTCAAAGAGAACTATCCGGAGTTTCATGAATTCTGTAAAAAAATGTACGAAATGCTGAACGAGCAGGTGGTACTTAAAAAAGGCTGATAAATGATGTTTGCTAAAAAATATAACAGGCTGCTATTAACCATAGCAGCCTTATGCGCACTCTATAATCATGGCTACAGCCAGGATAAAAACATTCCTAAAGATCTGTATATAGCCTCAACCATACCCGATTCATTAAAAGAGGACGCCAACGTGGTGATCCGTTATGAAGCACGTGAAACCGTAGTAAAGGAAGCCGGCAGGCAGACCACCAAAGAGCATAGCATCGTGACCGTGCTCAATGAAAAAGGCGATGATGAGGCTGTACTTATATTACCCTACAACAAAAAGTACGACTCCTACAGCGGCATAGAAATAAACATTTATAACGCTGCCGGCTTGCTGATCAAAAAATATCACAAAAGCGATATGTACGATGGCTCGGCTGCTGATGATGAAACCATGGTAACCGATCAGCGCTATTTAGCCGTAAGACATGCTATAGCTGCCTATCCGGCAACTATTGAAATTAAATATGAAGAGGACGAAAGCAGTTTCATTAGCCTGAACAGCTGGTATGTGCAGGAGAAGATGGAACAAGCCGTACAAAACGAGTACTGTAAGATTTCGGTAAACCCGGCCATAGGTTTCAGGTACCAGAACAGCAATTTCAATATTAATCCCGTTAAAGGCAACGCCGATGGACTCGACACCTATACCTGGACGGTTAAAAATCTCAAGGCTATCAAAAAACAGGAACATATTGTAAGCTGGACTGTCATCCCCAAAATCAACTTTGCGGTAAATACCTTCAATTGCTATGGTTATCCCGGCGATTTTACCAACTGGCAATCATTCGGTAACTGGATAAAATCCTTAAATGACGACGTTTCTTCCTTAAGTCCCGAACGTATCGCCCAGATAAAACAAATGACCGATACCATTAAAACCGATAAGGAGAAAGCCCGCTTTTTGTATAATTATATGCAAAAAAGCATGCGTTATGTGAGTATCCAGTTAGGCATCGGAGGTTATAAACCCTTTCCGGCAACATTTGTCGACCAGAAAAAATATGGTGATTGTAAAGCGCTTTCCAACTATATGAGAGCCTTACTCAAAGCGGTTAACATCCCGTCAAATTACGCTATTATTAGGGCAGGTTACAATGCCGAACCTGCCAACCAGGCATTCCCCAGTAATTCATTTAACCATGCCATATTGTGTATCCCTTTTAAAAATGATACCACCTGGCTGGAGTGTACCAGCAGTACCACCCCTTTTGGCAAACTGGGCCCGTTTACCGAAAACCGCAATGCCCTGCTGATCACAGACGAAGGCGGCAAACTGGTAAATACCCCCCGCAGTAGCTCGCAGGATAATCAGCTTAACGGCCAGGTACACCTGGTATTGGATGCCGATGGCGGTGCCAAAGCTCACATCAACATTTTAAGCAGCGGCGAATATCGCAGCATGTTTGTTGATGTACTGCCAACTTATAAGGCTGACGAGCAAAAAGAGTACCTGTTAAAACACCTGGATATCAAACAGCCTTCTGTTTTCACCTTTAAACCTGCCGATGACACCAAAGATTTCAAAGAGATAAACATTGATATGGAGTATGATAAATTTTGTGACATCGCTACCGGCGATAAGCAATTTTATCGTCCGCTGGCCTTTATGCTTTGGGATCTTACCTTGCCTCCGGAAGAGAAAAGAAAAACCAATTACTATTTCAATGCCCCGGTTGCTAAAACCTGCGTTACCACTATTGATCTGCCGGCAGGCTTCGAAATGGAGACCCTCCCTACGGATCAAAGCCTGAAATTTACTTATGGCAGTTACGAGGTAAAGTATAAATATGATGCCACGAAAAACCAGGTGATCAGCACCGCTAAATTTAACTTAAACAACCAGGTGATACCGGCCGCTAAATACACCGAAATGCAAGTGTATATGGATGCGGTGGCCAAAGCTCAAAATAAAAAACTGGTGATTCGTCGCAAAGCTTAAATTTGCGCCTGATGATCTTCAGGCTCAATAAACGTTTAGTATTTCCTGAGCCCGCTCTGGCCGAACCAGACGGGCTTTTGGCTGTAGGTGGCGATCTGTCCACCCAACGCCTGCTGCTGGCTTATCAAAATGGCATCTTCCCATGGTATAGCGATGACACGCCTATCCTGTGGTATTCGCCGCATGAGCGTTTTGTACTTTACCCGCAGGAGCTCAACATATCCCGGTCGATGCGCCGGGTACTCAACTCGGGAGGTTCAGCGTTACTGCCGATACTTGTTTCGATGCTGTGATCACCGCCTGCTCAACCGTTCCGCGCGAAGGGCAGGATGGTACCTGGATCACCGATGATATGAAAGCGGCCTATAACCGGCTGCACGCCGAAGGTTATGCCCAGTCGGTTGAAGTTTGGCAAAATGAAGAATTGGTTGGCGGTATTTACGGCGTACAGGTATGCGATGTTTTTTGCGGTGAAAGCATGTTTAGCAAAGTGAGCAATGCATCCAAAACAGCCCTCATCCACGTATGTCAGAGCGGTCTTTATAAGCTGATAGATTGCCAGGTGCACAGTGACCATATGGAATCAATGGGCGCCCGCATGATCAGTAGGGAAGAGTATATGGTGATTTTAAAAGGGTAAAACCACCTCGCGCTTGCTTTTATTCACAGGGGTGAAAGAGCTTGTGCTATTCCCTCTTGAGAGAGTAATAGCCCATGAAAAGGCGGCGTTTAAACTTACAAGGTTAAAAACAAATCGCATAGCCGACTCATCCGGTCTACGCTTCGCTGGACCACCCTCTCTGTGGCTTTGCCGCAAAGAGGGTAAAGAAAAAAGAATTAAAATCCCCTCTATGCGCGAAGCGGAGAGAGGGGTGACGAGCGCAGCGACGTCGGGGTGAGTCGATAGGTGCCTAATTTTCGCCTTATGCCTATTCATGGGCTATTACTCTTGAGAGGGGATTTAATACCTTTCCACCTTCCGCTTTTAGCCTCAATATAACTACCTTTGATACGTGCAGCAAGCAAACACCAAAGAACGTATTATTTTAGGTATCGACCCCGGCACCGCCGTGATGGGTTACGGCCTGGTTAAAGAAACCGGACCAAAAATAGAACTATTGGCCCTGGGCGTAGTAAAAATGGAAAAGCTGGACGACCACATGCTCAAGCTGCAGCGTATATTCGAAAAAACTGTTGCCCTTATTGATAATTACAAGCCCGATTGTCTGGCTATTGAAGCGCCGTTTTATGGCAAAAACATACAGGTAATGCTCAAGTTGGGTCGTGCCCAGGGTGTAGCCATGGCCGCTGCCCTTACACGCAATATCGATATCACCGAGTATGCGCCGCGCAAAATAAAACAATCCATCACGGGTAATGGCAACGCCACAAAAGAACAGGTTGCCGCTATGCTGCAAACGCTCCTGAAATTTAGCGAAACTCCCGATTTTCTGGATGCTACCGACGGCCTGGCCGTTGCCGTTTGTCATTCTTTTCAACGTATATCCACAGGCAGCAAAGCCGGCAGCAAAAAATCATACTCTGGCTGGGATACTTTTGTAAAAGATAACACGAAAAGGATAGTGAAGTAGATGTGCGGATTTCAGATATGCGGATGTGCAGGTGTACAGATGAAAAACAATAAAACGCACGTCATTGCGAGGTACGAAGCAATCTCATACAAGCAGGTCAATCATAAAAGTTCGCTCTGTACAGCATAGAGATTGCTTCGTGCCTCGCAATGACGCGTGGAGAAAGCACATCTGCACATCAACAAACTCAATCCCTTAACGCTGCTTTGATCTTTTCTTTCGTGGCGCTCAGTTCTTCGGGTGTAAAGCTGAGTTTGGGACGGGCAAAATTCATGTCGTCAACCCGGTTCATGGGTATCAGGTGGATGTGCGCATGCGGAACTTCTAAACCGATAACCGCTACGCCAACCTTTTTGCAGGGGATAGCTTTTTTCAACGCCGTCGCTACAATTTTCGCGAAAATATGCAGTCCTGTATAGGTTTCATCGTCAAGGTCAAATATATAATCAACCTCTTTTTTGGGTATTACCAGCACATGGCCTTCGGCCAGCGGACTAATATCCAGAAAAGCCAAAAACTCATTACTTTCAGCTACTACATGCGCGGGTATCTCCCCTGCTATTATTTTTGAAAAAATGCTCATGATTGGTGAGTGGTTTATTAAGTAAGTGGTTGGAATGGTTAATTAAGCTTAAGCAGTTAAAAAAATCCTCGTAATCCCTTAATCAGAAAAGTCAAGGTTCAGACAACATATTCAACCACTTACTTAATCAACCATTCACCAATAACTTATCTGCTAATTTCAAGTATCTCGAATTCAATAACACCGGCTGGTACGGTGATCTCGGCGGTTTCGCCAACTTTTTTGCCCAGCAGGCCTTTTGCAATAGGTGATGTTACCGATATTTTACCGGCTTTCATATCGGCTTCACTTTCTGATACCAGTTGGTAGCTCATAGTAGCTCCGTTTTTAAGATTTTTGATTTTCACAACCGATAAAGCCAGCACTTTTGATACATCCAGTTTGGATTCATCAAGCAAACGCGCATTGGCCAGAGTTTCCTGCATCTGCGCTATTTTAGCTTCATGCAATCCCTGCGCCTCTTTGGCCGCATCGTATTCTGCATTCTCAGAAAGGTCACCTTTATCCCGTGCCTCGGCTATAGCTTTTGATATATCCGCACGCCCGGTAGTTTTTAATCTCTGTAATTCTTCTTTTAATTTCTCTAAACCATCTTTGGTAAAGTATGATACCTCTGCCATAACAATAAATTATTAAATGTTTATTCTGTTGTCATCCCAAAAAAAACCGCCCCCCTTGTTTGAGAGGGACGCAATGACTCTAAAAACAAACAAGACTACATGGGCCCGAGCCTACATAGTCTTGCTTTTGTATTTAACGAAGATAAGTTATTTAAATTTTAATATCCAAATTTATTTACCGTCGAAGCCGGTTAGCTAATAGATCATAGTTGATAGTTCATGGTCAGAGCATTTGGTTGATAGCTATGGTTATAACAAATATTCCCTCTTACTATGAACTATCAACCATGATCTATGAACCCACAGCAACCAATTTCTCCGCCATTACCTCACTTATTTTCCGGTACGAGTCAAATGTCCAGCCGGCCACGTGAGGGCTCAGTAGCACCCTGCCGCTTTGGCGCAGCTCATCAAACCATACCTGTTCGGCCAGGGCCGGGAATTTTTCAACCTCCAGTACATCCAAACCGGCGCCCAGTATTTTGCCTTGTTTAATGGCGTTTAGTACAGCGCTCACTTTAGCAGTTTTACCGCGCGAAGTATTGATAAAAAATATAGGTTTTTTAAAGTGGAACAGGTATTCATCATCCACCAGTCCGTTGGTTTCGGAAGTAAGCGGGATGTGCAGGCTCAGCACGTCGCTATGTTTCACAATATCTTCCATACTCACTTCGCGGGCATAGCGGTCGCTAAAGCCGGTCTTGTACTTATCATAAGCAATTACCTCCACCTGGAAACCCGACAGTTTACGGGCAAAGCTATGCCCCATGTGGCCATAGCCAATAATGCCTACTGTTTTACCTTTAAGTTCAAAACCACGGTTGGCTTCGCGCTGCCAGTTGCCGCCGCGTATCTCGGCATCGCCCTTATTTAAATTATTCATTAAGGATAACAGCAGGCCAATAGCATGTTCGCCCACCGCGTCCGAGTTACCTTCGGGCGCATTAATCAGGCTGATGCCCTTTTCGGCTGCATAGGCTTCGTCAATATTATCCATACCGGCACCGGCCCGGGCCACAAAGCGCAGGTTTGTTCCGGCATCTATTACCTGTTTATCAACCCTGAATTTGGAACGGATCACCAAGCCTGCATAGTCGCCGATGATCTGTAAAGCTTCATCGGCTTTGATCAATGGTTTGTAATCGCATTGGTAACCTTTGGCAACGGCCATCTCCATAAATATGGGATGCACATCGTCGACAATAAGAATGTTATTTTTCAATTTCGAATTATTAGGAAAGGACGAATTTACAAAACCTCCTATTATTAGTCATCAGCTATTTATTGTATTCCTGATTTTTACAATTTGAATATAATTTTACGAATATGGCATAACGTATTTGAACGCCGGCAAGGACTCACCCGGGCGTCGCTTCGCTCGCCGACCCTCTCTTCGCCTGCGGCGGAAAGAGGGTTGAAAATATTAATAAATAGCGTCATTGGCGTGTGAAGAGAAAATCCCCTCTTTGCGGCAAAGCCGGAGAGAGGGTGATCCAGCGAAGCGCAGATCGGGTGAGTCGTTTCGCCCCCATTTAAATATATTTGTTCAGCAACAAGGCCCAATTATGGAAAACTTACAAAAACAGGTTAAAGCATTAAAAATATACGCAGGCGTTTTAACCTTATTGGTATTGGCATTAATGATCATGGTGTTCAGACAGAACAATAGCGATAACGAACATTTTAAGCACATCACCGCCGAACGCATGGACATCGTTGATAGCAGCGGCAAGATCCGCATGGCCATCAGCAACCGCGAGCGCCAGCACCCGGGAACCATCGGTGGTAAAGAACTGCCGAAACGCGACCGCCCTGCCGGTATGATATTTTTTAATGATGATGGCGATGAATGCGGGGGGCTGGTTTATGATGGCGATAAAAAGAGCGCGAGTATGACCTATTCTATCGATCAGTATCAGAACGACCAGATCATGCAGATCCAATACAGCCAGGATAAAGACGCGGGTAGCCTGCAACGTAGTTATGGCTTAAAATTGTGGGATAAGTACGACAACTTTCCAACAGTAAAGGTTGTAGCCTACGCCGATTCATTAAAAAAACTCAATGATACCGCCGCCTACAATGCCGGCATTAAAAAACTACAGCAACCGGGTGTAATAACTGCCGAGCGGCTTTTTGTAGGTAAAAACACCAAAGGCGAAGTAGGTTTGTTTTTGCGTGACGATAAAGGCAAACCGCGCTTGAAAATTTATATCAACGCCCAAAATCAGCCGGTTATAGAAACCCTGGATGACAAAGGCGCGGTGGTATCATCCAAATAACCGACTGCCATTTTGCTGGCCTTTATAAATTGGCACGGGAATAGCTTTATAATTAACGGGATTATTGATTTATAGACGATAAAGCATCCATGTAGTTTTTCACACAAAGAGATGAAATCACTAATTCAATAATTCACTAAATCAATAATTGCAAAAGATGAAACTCATCAAAATAAAAAAGCTGGGGGCAGACATCAAGCACCAGGCCGAAAAACTGGCTGATAGCGGCTTTAAACAGATATTTACCCACATAGATCAGCTCAAGATAAAAAAGGGGGTCGACACGATGGGACTGGATAAGTTTATAAATCAATGCGCACTCATGGCAGCCGGTTCGGGCGCTATATCGGGTAGTGGCGGTATGATCACGCTGATAGCAGGCATGCCCATTGACTTTGCCAACCTCATTACCCAGCAATTCAGGGTAACTATGGCCATTATGTACTATAACAAGGGCAGTTACCAAATTGAATTTAATGATTTTATGGGCCTGGTAGCTACCTCGCTAAGAGTGGAAGCAGGCGTAGCCATATCCAAAACCATGATGGAGGGTATTGCCGAAAAATTCCTCATGGTATTAGGAACCCGCACCGCCGAAAGGATGGTACCCGTTGTAGGCGCCGTGATTGGCGGCACCGCCAATTACCTGTTCATCAAACGCATGGGCGAAATGGTTAAAAAAATGCAGGACACACCCATAGTGATCCCGGTAAGTTAAGCCCCCTGAGACTTCCTTAGAGGGAGCTCGCACTCCTGCCTGCCGCCACCTCGTTGGTAAGTTTTACAAAATCGGCAACTGTGAGTCGTTCGGCCCGCAGGTCGAGGGTGGTATTACCAACCATCTGTTCTTTGTTAATGAGTGATGATATGGCATTGCGCAGGGTTTTTCGGCGCTGGTTAAAACCGGCCTTCACAATCTGCCAAAACAGCTTCTCGTCGCAGTCCAGGACCTCGGCGCTATTGCGCGTCAGCCTGATCACCGCCGAAAGCACTTTGGGCGGCGGGTTAAATACACCGGCCTTTACGGTAAACAGGTACTCTACTTTGTAGTAGGCCTGTAAAAACACGCTCAGGATGCCGTATTCCTTACTGCCGGCTTTGGCGGTGCAGCGTTCGGCCACTTCCTTCTGGAACATGCCAACCACTTCAACCACCTGCTGTCGATTGTCGAGCACTTTAAACAGTATCTGGGAGGATATATTATAGGGAAAATTGCCAATAATAGCCAGCGGACCATTAAATATGCCGCCAAAATCCATCTCCAGAAAGTCGGCATTGATGAGGCGGCTGCCCAGCTGGGGGTATTTTTTTTGCAGGTACTGGTATGATTCCTCATCAATATCGATCAGGGATACTTCGTACTCTGTTTTCTGTAATAAAAAGTCGGACAGGATACCCATACCCGGACCAACCTCCAATACGTGTTGATAACGGCCATCAGGTTTCAGGCTGTCCACAATTTTAGCAGCGATATTTTTATCCGTAAGAAAATGTTGCCCTAAATGTTTTTTTGCCCTTACCAACGTCATTATTAATCAAATATTTGAGCAAATTAAGGCATATTTGTGCTTTATTCGGGAACTATAAGCTTAAAATCTTTTATTTGCAGTAAAAAAACGAGGTAAAAGGCAAAAGGTTAAGGGTAAAAAGGAAGGCCCGGACCGCAAATTATAAATAAAATAATCACAGATCAACATCAGTGAGATCAATCCAAAATCGGTGAAATCATTAAATGATCAGTGTAATCATACATAATAACATGAGCGAAAAAATTAAAGTAGGGATAAGCATAGGTGATGTAAATGGCATTGGATTAGAAATAATTATTAAGACACTGGCAGATGCCCGCATTTACGATTATTGTACACCCATTGTTTACGGGCATACCAAGGTAGCTTCGTTTCATCGCCGCGCAACCCAGGTTAATGAACTTAATTTTCATGTTATTAATGATCCCTCACAATCGCAGCCCAAAAAGCCCAACATGATCAATTGCTGGGAAGAGGACGTAAAGATAGAGATGGGCCAGGTTACCGAGGCAGGCGGCAAGTACGCTTTCATCTCCTTAGAACGCGCTACTTTTGATTTGAAAGAAGGCTATATAGACGCCCTGATCACCGCTCCTATCAACAAGGATAATATACAAAGCGACCAGTTTAATTTCCCGGGTCATACCGAATATTTACAACAACGGGATGGCGCGGCCGAATCGCTGATGTTCTTAGTAAGTGATACCCTGCGGGTTGGTGTAGTTACCGGGCATATTCCTATCAGTAAAGTATCGGAAAGCATTACCGGCGAAAAAATACTGGCCAAACTTAAGCTGATGAATCACAGCCTGCAAAATGATTTCTGGATCCGCAAACCAAAGATCGCGGTACTGGGCCTTAACCCGCACGCCAGCGATAACGGATTGATTGGCAATGAAGAAAAAGAAGTGATCATCCCGGCTATTGAAGAGGCACGCAACAATGATATACTGGCCTTTGGCCCATACTCGGCCGATGGTTTTTTTGCCAACGGAACCTATTTGCAGTTTGATGCCGTACTGGCCATGTATCACGACCAGGGACTTATTCCTTTTAAACAAATAGCATTTGAATCGGGAGTTAATTTCACGGCTGGTTTAAACTTTGTACGCACCTCGCCCGATCATGGTACCGCTTATGACATAGCCGGTAAAAATCAGGCTTCGGAAATATCATTTCGGGAGGCGCTCTTCACGGCTATACATATTGTAAAACACCGCCGTGAAACCCTGGAGCTGAATGAAAATCCGTTGGCATTTACCAAACTGAGCCGCGACAGGGACTAAAATCCGCTCTGTAATAGTAATGTTTCAATTTAATTAACGTTAGATTAAAACATTTGCTTAGTTATCGCATTTACCACTTTAATGAATGATTTTTTTAGTCGAGTCCGATCCATTGATGCTTTCCGCGCGGTAACAATGTTCCTGATGATATTTGTGAACGACCTCGACGGCATTCCAAATACACCTAACTGGCTCAAACATGCCGGAGAAAATGTTGATGCCTTAGGGATGGCCGATACCATTTTTCCCGCGTTTTTATTTATCGTAGGTTTATCTATACCATTCGCGTTTCAAAACAGGTTAAAAAGCGGCAATTATAAACTGTTGTCGCGTATAGTCAGTCGCTCCTTTGCGCTGGTGTTCATAGGTTTCTATCATGCCAACATGGAAACCTATAATGAGGTGACCACACTGCTGCCAAAGCCTGTTTGGGAAAGCCTGGTTACATTTAGCTTCTTTTTTATATTTTTAGATTACGGTAAAGAGACTTCCAACCTTAAGCGGTATATACTGCAAGGTTTTGGAATAGCGCTGCTCCTGGCCATGTCCATCCTCTATAAAACCAGCGATCCGGGTCATACCTGGCTTCACTTTACCTGGTGGGGCATCCTGGGATTGATAGGTTGGGCGTATCTGCTTTGCGCGCTGATATATTATTATTCTGGCGGGTATCTATGGATCCAGGCGGCGGCATGGATCTTCTTTATGTTTTTTAACATCGATTTTCACTTTGGCTTTTTGGATTTCCTTGCCCCTTTGCAAAAATATGTGTGGATGGCCGGCAATGGAGCCATGCAGGCCTTTACTATGGCCGGGGTATTTGTATCGGTGCTGTACATGCGGCTTAAGGCCAACAACGAACTTAAATTATTATGGGCCGCCCTGATCATGATCGCCATTATCATGTTTAACATGGGCTTCATAGTACGCTACTTTAGCGGTGGCATTTCCAAAGCGCGCGATACCCCTTCATGGGTACTTATTTGTACGGGTATCAGTTTGGTGATGTACGCCATTTTTATTTACGTGGTTGACTTTAAACATAAGTACAACTGGTTCAAGATCATTGAGCCGGCCGGCACCAACACGTTTACCTGTTATATCGTGCCATTCCTGTTTTACCCCATGTATGAAATGAGCAACCTGGGCTATCCAGAATACCTAAGCCAGGGAACCGGCGGACTGATCAAATGTATCCTATTTGCCTTTGTAATGGTTTGGCTCACGGGCTTACTGGATAAGATCAATATCCGGCTGAAGATATAGTTTGAAGCTTAAAGCAGAAGGCTAAAAGCTTAAAGCTTCCATTTGCTTTCAGCCTTTGGCTTTGCGCTTTAAGCTTCTTACCTTAGCTATATGCACCTCATTGCCAAAAACAAAATAGCCGATTATATTGAGCAACATCCTGAAGCAAAAACCTCTTTTTTAACCTGGATTAAAGAGTTTCCTTACAGGAAGAGTAAAAAAAATAAAACCCACCCTGTGGAAGGAATACTTATCTCATTCTCTGAATTAGGTCGTGGGGATTACTCGGTCAAACTCATTTTTAATACATGGCTTAAAACCGGTTATATTGTCTGGTTAGGGACCAAGGAAGCTCAAATTGCATATCAACAAGCGGAGATTGAAAAGATAAGGATCCAACATCCTAACCTCGTTACAACATCCATAACATTTACAAGCTCCACTTCTCCACGTCGCTCTAAAAAAGCATCAGAAGGTAATCATGTTGAGCTTACCCATATTCATTCAGATAATGCGCTGGAAATATTCCCTTCTGAAATTGAGGGGCATGTAGCCAGTGAACAGGATCTCAAAACTAAAACTGACTATGAAAATGCTTTAAACCGGGCAATCAGTATTTTTGATGCACGGCCAGGTACACGTGAATTTGATGAACTGGTTTTATTGTTACCACTCATCAGGCATTATGAAGCTTGTTATATTGAATTGCCAGGTCTTGCTCTTTTGGATGTCATTAAGCTTAAAATGGAAATTCTCGGAATAACCCCTCCTTATCTAACACCTATTATTGGGAGTGAAGAAGAAGTAAACCCGTTTCTTACCGGTAAAAATACTTTGCCTGATAAAATCCTTAAGGCAGTTTGTAAGCTGCTTTATATACGCATCCCGCTTAATGATAAAAGCCTGATCAAATAAGACATACCTGGTTAGCCCATAAATACCGGCCTCATAAAACCTCAAAATAAAGCGGCCATTATCGTATTAGTATTTACACTTTAAGCTAAATATGCTCTTTAAATTTCAAATACCGAAATGGTATTTGGTTTATATTATGCCCTGTTTTTGATAATTAGCCTTGTAGATTACAATATTATCTTTACCTTTAATCATTGGTGTTTTATCAGGCCTACAACCAAATTAAAAAAACAGTTTCCAGTTATGGTATTTTTCCATACATTTGCGGGCTAATTGTTGCTCATTGAAATCGCTTAGAACATATTCGATTCCTTTTACGGGGCTTAAACTGGGAAAACACCAGTTTGAATACACTGTTGATGATGCTTTTTTTGACGAGTTTGATTACTCGCTGGTAAAAAAAGCAAATCTGCAGTGCCGGGTGGAATTGGATAAACAGGAGACCATGCTGATACTGGATTTCCATATCAGCGGAACCGTTAATGCCACCTGCGACAGGTGTCTGGCCCAATATCCGCAACCGTTGGATATAACCGAACAGCAGATCGCCAAATTTAGCGATGAAGTGATTGACGAAGATGATGAGATCATCACCCTGAATAAAAATGATCATGAGATCAATATAGCGGGGTTAATATATGAATATATAAACGTTGCCATGCCATTTATATCGGTATGCGGCGATGAGGGTAACACTTCTTATTGTGATAAAGAGATGCTCGAAAAGTTAAATAACCTTTCGGGAAATGAAGGACAAAATGAGCAGACAGACCCGCGGTGGGATGTACTCAGGAAAATAAATAAATAATAAATAACAGGATCATGCCACATCCAAAACGTAAAATATCCAAATCAAGAAGAGATAAGCGTAGAACACACTACAAAGCTGAGGCTCCAACTTTAACTACCTGCCAAACTACCGGTGCTATCCACTTACCACACAGAGCTTATACTGTTGATGGTAACGTTTACTACAACGGTAAATTACTGATAGAGAAAGCAGCAGTAGCATAAGTTTAATTTTCTGAAAATGAAGATTGGCTTAGATATTATGGGCGGTGATTTTGCTCCCAAAGCAGCCGTTTTAGGGGCAATCGAAGCTTATAAGGCTTTATCTGCCGACCAAAAACTGGTGCTTATTGGGGATAAAGAAATTGCTGCCACTATTCTTCAGGAAAATAATGTGAGCCCCGATCACTTTGAGTTTGTACACACAACCGAAGTGATTGGCATGGGCGAACACCCTACAAAAGCTATTGTTCAAAAGCCGGATTCAAGTGTTTCGGTTGGATTTCAATTGCTTAAGGAGGACAAAATACAGGCCTTTTCTTCGGCTGGTAATACCGGCGCCATGCTTGTTGGCGCCATGTTCAGCGTAAAAACCATTCCCGGCGTTATTCGTCCGGCTATGACTACTATTGTACCCAAACTTAAAGGAGGTTTGGGTATTTTGTTAGATGTAGGCGCCAACGCCGATTGCAAACCGGATGTTCTGGTACAGTTTGGTGTTTTGGGCAGCTTACTCGCCCAGTCTGTGTATGACATTACCAACCCCCGGGTGGCGTTGATGAACATTGGCGAAGAAGAAGAAAAAGGTAATATTCTAAGTCAGGCCACCTATCCTTTAATGAAAGAAACATCCCTGTTTAACTTTGTAGGTAACGTTGAAGGACGCGACCTGTTCAGTGAAACTGCCGATGTTTATGTATGTGATGGCTTTACCGGTAATGTAATATTAAAGCTGGCCGAATCGTTTTATGTGATAACACGAAAGAAACAGCTTAAAGATGAGTTTTTTGACCGGTTTAATTATGAGCAATACGGTGGCAGCCCTATCCTGGGTGTAAATGCCCCTGTAATTGTAGGCCATGGCATTTCAAGTCCCGAAGCAATCAAAAACATGATCCTTTTATCAAAAAACATGGTTGAGAGCAAATTGGTGGACAAAATTAAACAAGCTTTTCAGTAAAAAAATAAAAGATGAGTAAGATTCATGCTGCTATTACTGCTGTACATGGTTACGTTCCCGACTATATTTTAACCAACCAGGAGCTTGAAACACTGGTTGATACCAATGATGAGTGGATTGTAAGCCGTACCGGCATTAAGGAGCGCCGTATACTTAAAGGCGAAGGCTTGGGTACATCTGATATGGCAGTTCCGGCGGTTAATGGCTTGTTGAAAAAACGAGGTATAAGCGCCGAAGAAATTGACCTTATTATTTTTTGCACAACTACGCCCGATATGCCCTTCCCGGCAACAGCAAACATCCTGGCCAACAAAATTGGCGCGGTTAATGCCTGGGGTTTTGATCTGCAGGCCGCCTGTTCCGGCTTTATATTTGGCCTTACCACAGGCGCTCAGTTCATTGAAAACGGTAAACATAAAAAGGTACTGGTAATAGGCGGCGATAAAATGTCGTCGATAGTTAATTACGAAGATCGTGCCACCTGCATTATTTTTGGTGATGGCTGCGGTGCTGTATTGCTTGAGCCTAATACCGAAGGTTATGGTGTTATGGATTCCATCCTGAAAAGCGATGGGTCAGGTGCACAGTACCTGCACCAAAAAGCCGGCGGTTCTGTAAAACCAGCAACTCATGAAACCGTAGAGGCCCGTGAGCATTTTGCTTACCAGGAAGGCCCGGCGGTATTTAAATTCGCGGTAACCAACATGGCCGATGTAGCTCATGAGGTAATGGAACGCAACAGCCTTGGTGCTGATGATGTGGCCTGGTTGGTACCCCATCAGGCTAATAAACGCATCATTGATGCTACAGCCAGTCGCACGGGTTTAAGCGCCGATAAGGTGATCATTAATATTGAACGTTATGGTAACACAACTAACGGAACAATACCATTATGTTTATGGGAGTGGGAGAGCAAGTTCAAAAAAGGTGATAATCTTATTTTAGCCGCATTTGGCGGTGGCTTTACCTGGGGCTCCGTTTATTTAAAATGGGCTTATTAAGTGTACATACAGAAAAATAAAACATCTGTTCATTTTAATATGTTACTTAATTTATAGCCAAATCATAAAAAACATTTGCACATTTGCAGTCTGCATATTTGCATATTGCCAGTTTGCACATTATCATATAACTTAGATAATAAACTTTATCCAAAACCACTCAATCCCAAAGTATGGATATTAAACAAATTCAGGACCTTATTCGTTTTGTTTCAAAATCAGGCGTAAATGAAGTATCAATTGAGCAAAAAGATTTTAAGATTACCATAAAAACCAACGAGGTACAACCACAGGTTATTCATGCAAGTATTCCGGCGCAAACCGCCCCGGTTGCATTACCGGTTGCTCCCGCTGCGCCGGCAGAACCTGCGGCGCCAGTTGCTCCGGCAGCGGCCGATACCTCAAAGTATCTTACTATCAAATCGCCAATGATCGGTACTTTTTACCGTTCGGCCAGTCCAGATAAACCATTATTTGTAAACGTTGGCGATGAGATAAAAACAGGCACTGTTGTTTGTATTATCGAAGCCATGAAACTTTTCAACGAGATCGAGTCTGAAATTTCAGGCCGTATTGTGAAAGTATTGGTTGACAATGCCTCACCGGTTGAATACGACCAGCCTTTATTTTTAGTAGAACCTATTTAGTAGATGTGCAGATATGCGGATTTCAAATGTGCAGATGATTGGTTTTAATTCATCTGCACATTTGAAATTTGCACATCTGCACACCTGTAATTTATCATCTGCATATTTGCACATTTGTAATCTGCACATTTAAAAAAAGATGTTTAAAAAAATATTAATAGCTAACCGGGGTGAGATCGCCTTACGTATTATCCGTACCTGTAAAGAGATGGGTATAAAAACCGTAGCTGTATATTCAACTGCCGACCGCGATAGCCTTCATGTACGCTTTGCCGATGAAGCTGTTTGTATAGGTCCCCCGCCAAGCCGCGATTCTTACTTAAGTATTCCTAATATCATTTCGGCCGCCGAGCTTACTAATGCCGATGCCATACATCCGGGCTACGGCTTTTTGTCTGAAAATGCTAAATTTTCTGCCATCTGTGCCGATTATGGTATCAAATTCATAGGTGCAACAGCCGAGCAGATCAATAAAATGGGTGATAAGGCATCAGCCAAGGAAACCATGAAAAAAGCCGGTGTACCTATTGTTCCCGGATCTGAAGGTTTGCTTACCGATGTAAAACAAGGCATTGCCATATCTAATAAAATTGGTTACCCGGTTATATTAAAAGCTACTGCCGGTGGTGGTGGCCGTGGTATGCGTATTGTTTGGAAAGACGATGAGTTTGAGAATGCCTGGGATTCGGCCCGTGCCGAGTCTGGTGCTGCCTTTGGTAACGATGGCCTTTACCTGGAGAAATATGTACAAGACCCGCGCCACATCGAGATACAGGTGGTGGGCGACCAATATGGTAAAGTATGCCACCTTTCAGAGCGCGATTGTTCTATCCAGCGTCGTCACCAGAAACTGGTGGAAGAATCACCATCACCGTTCATGACCGAAAAGCTTCGTAAAAAAATGGGTGATGCCGCTATAAAAGGCGCCAAGGCCGTTAAATATGAAGGTGCAGGTACCGTAGAGTTTCTGGTTGATAAAGACCGTAACTTCTACTTCATGGAAATGAACACCCGGATCCAGGTAGAACACCCGGTTACCGAAGAGGTGATCAATTTTGACCTGATTAAAGAACAAATAAAGGTTGCCGCAGGCATCCCTATTTCCGGTAAAAATTACGAGCCAACCATGCATGCTATCGAGTGCCGTATCAACGCTGAAGATCCGTTTAACGGCTTCCGTCCGTCACCTGGTAAAATAACTAATTTCCACTCACCAGGTGGTCATGGCGTACGTATAGATACGCATGTGTATACCGGTTACGTGATCCCTCCAAACTATGATTCGATGATAGCCAAAGTGATTTGTGTAGCACAAACCCGTGATGAAGCATTAAGTACCATGGAGCGGGCATTGAGCGAATTTGTGATAGAAGGTGTAAAAACAACTATACCTTTCCATCTTAAATTATTGCAGGATCCTAACTTCCGGGCCGGTAATTTCACTACCAAGTTTATGGAAACCTTTGAATTTTAAAATAAATTCAAACTATCTTCATATAATTAAACGTACTTAGCACAATAGCGTTGATACAGCGGTATTTATAAACCATGAGCGATAACAAACTAATTAAAGCCATCAAAGACAAAGGCAAAACGATGGAGGCAGAAATGTCCTTCTTTGATCATTTGGAAGCGTTAAGGTGGCATTTGGTAAGGGCATCAGTAGCTATTGTGATATTTACCGCTGTAGTGTTTTATTTTTACGACTGGATCTTCGATACCGTGATCATGGGCCCAAGCAGGCCTACCTTTTGGACGTATCGTATGCTCTGCGAGATTGGCGCGGCATTACACCGTTCAGGTTTTTGCATCGATAAGATCAACATCCAGTTGATCAATACCGAAATGGCAGGACAGTTTACCCTGCAAATCAATTCAGCGCTCCTTATAGGGATCACTTTGGGTATCCCTTACCTCATCTGGGAGATCTGGCGCTTTGTAAAACCAGCCCTGCATGAAAAAGAGCGCAAAGCCGCTACCGGATTTGTTTTTTATGCCTGTATGCTTTTTTTCATGGGCATATTATTTGGGTATTATGTTATTACCCCAATGTCCATTAATTTCTTATCGGGCTATACGGTAAGTTCAAAGATCCAGAATTTATTCTCTATTGATTCCTACATATCATCAGTTGCCACTTTAACACTGGCAACCGGTGTGGTTTTTCAATTGCCTATTCTGGTTTACATATTATCAAACCTGGGTATTTTAACGCCTAAATTTATGCGCGAAACACGCAGATACGCTATTGTGATCATCCTGATCATCGCGGCGGTGGTAACACCAACACCCGATATGTTAACCATGACGGTAGTAAGTATCCCGCTGTTTGTACTTTATGAGGTAAGTATCGTAGTAGCCGGTTTGGTTGAGAAAAGAAAACTGAAGCGACACGAAGAGGTAATGTCCTAATTAATATGCAGATGATAGATTGCAGATGTGCAAATGATAAATAACAACAAAAGCGGCCATAGGCCGCTTTTGTTGTTTAGCCCTCACGCGTCATTGCGAGGTACGAAGCAATCTCTATGCTGTACAGAGCCGATATAAAGGATTAACCTTCCTACGTAGAGATTGCTTCGTACCTCGCAATGACGCGCGGGAAAAGCACATCCATCTGCACATCTAATCACACATATGAAATTCGCACATCCTTACATTTAAAATTTTTGCACATTTGTATCTTAACTTAATACTTATTTAACTGATGAAAGAAGGGCTAAAGATTGCCATTGGCGCCGACCACGCCGGCTTTGATTATAAACAAGCTTTGCTGAATGTTGTATCAGCAACCGAGCTGAAAGATTTCGGCACTTACTCCAATGCCTCGGCAGATTACCCCGACTTTGCCCACCCCGTTGCCTCGGCCGTTGAAAGCGGTGAATTTGACCTGGGCATACTGGTTTGCGGCAGCGCCAACGGTGTAGCCATCACCGCCAATAAACATCAGGGTATCCGCGCAGCCATTTGCTGGACAGTTGAACTGGCCGAACTCGCCCGTAAACATAATAATGCCAATATCGTATGTATTCCTGCCCGCTTTATCAGTATTGATGATGCCGAAAAAATTGTAGCTGCTTTTCTAAGTACCGAATTTGAAGGTGGACGCCATGCTACCCGCGTAGGTAAAATTGCCTGTTAAAGCTTAAAGTCAAAAGCTAAAGGCCGAAAGCAAAAGAATGCCTTTTACTATCAACCATTAACAAACAATAAATGAAAAAAATATATCTGTTGGCCATCTCGTCTGCATTTGCTTTAAATGCCTGTGCCCAGCAAAATCCAACCATTATAAAGTACGCTAAGTTGATAACTGCCGACGACGCCAAAAAGCACCTGAGCATCATAGCATCAGACGCGTTTGAAGGCCGCGAAACCGGCAAGCCCGGCGCCGAGAAAGCAGCAAATTATATCGCAGCTGAATTTAAAAGGTTGGGCTTGCAGGCTCCTGTGAATGGATCGTTCTTTTTGGATGTTCCGCTTACACAAAACCTGTTGCAGGTAACCGATTTTACCGTTAACGGCAAAACATTTAACTATGGTAAAGATTTCTATCTTACCGGAACCTACCCTGATAATAACCTAACTGCCAATACAATCGTATTTGTAGGCTATGGAACTGAAGAAGAAATAAGCGCTGCCGACTTGACCGGGAAAATATTGCTTTGGATAAACGAGGACAAACCCGAAGCCGGATCCATCCCCAATACAAGCTACCGCATGACGGCCGCCCGTACCAAAATTGTTAAAAAACTGCAAAGCAAAAAACCTTTAGCCATACTTGCAGCTAACCCTGGCATTGCCAAAGCACTAAGCCGCTTTGGTAACAGCATAGCGAGCCCGCGTTTAACCATCAAGAAGGATGACGCAGTACCGTCAAACCCAAATGCGCCGGTATTCAATATTACTACCAGCCTTGCAGATGAGCTGCTAAAAACAACAGGTATAACCTATGAACAATTAAAGGCACAGTCGGCCGCTAAGACTACTCCAGCGGTGACTGCGAATACCGATATCGTACTAAATTATCATACTGAAAAGAAAGATGTAAAAGCGGTTGATGTATTGGGCTACCTGCCGGGTACAGATCTTAAAGATGAGGTACTGGTGTTCTCGGCGCACTATGATCACATTGGCTTAAACCCCGATCCCAATGCCAAGGATAAAGTAAATAATGGAGCCGATGATGATGGCTCTGGTACTACCGGGATATTGGAAATTGCCCGTGCGTTTTCCCAAGCTAAAAAAGATGGGCACGGCCCACGCCGCAGCATTTTGTTTTTAGGTAACGTAGGCGAAGAAAAAGGTTTATTGGGTTCTGAATACTACTCCGAGCACCCGGTTTTTCCGCTGGCTAACACCATAACCGACCTTAACATTGATATGATTGGCCGTGTGGGTGAAGAGTATATCGGCAAGCCCGATTCAGCTAATTATGTTTATGCCATAGGCTCATCTATGCTGAGTAAAGAACTGCATGAAGTTGGAGAAAATGCCAATAATACTTACACCAAGCTGCATTTAGATTATAAGTATGATGACCCGAATGATCCAAATCGGTTTTACTACCGCAGCGATCATTATAACTTTGCCAAGCATGGCGTGCCTATTATATTTTACTTTAACGGCGTGCATGCAGATTATCATCAGCCTGGTGATGAAGTAAGCAGGATCAACTTCCCGCTGCTGGCCAAACGTGCACAACTGGTATTTTACACAGGCTGGGAACTGGCCAACCGCGATAAACGACCTTTTGTAGATGGTAAGATATCTGAAGAGACCAGGTAAAACATTTTGGACAATCGGTTATAAAAATTTAAAATATAGAGACGCGTATTTGCGTCTCTTTTTTGTTTCCGGTAAATATTCAGGAGGCGTAAATATGCGTCTCTATAAAAAAAATCTTATTTTCGCATATATGGGAAGCACTGCGGAAGAGTTTTTGGTAGCCTCTGAAGAGAAGGCGTTTGACGTTGATCACCGCCGTATTATCAATAATAATATTGATAAATACAGCACCGCCGTTGAACGCGGCCTTTCCCGCATTACTAACCTTGACAACGCCAAACGCAAAGGACATGTGATCAAGTGGAAGGTGATGGAAAACCTGGATAAATTTTTACCAGAGTTTGAAGCCAATTTCCAAAAACGCGGTGGCAAAGTGATCTGGGCCAATGATGCCGAAGAAGCCAATCGCGAGATATTGAGTATTATTCGGAAAGCCAACGCTAAAACCGTTGTAAAATCAAAATCAATGGTTACAGAGGAGATTCATTTAAATGAGTTCCTGGAAAGTAATCAGATTGAGTCATTGGAAACCGACCTTGGCGAATATATTGTGCAGCTTCTGGGGCAAAAGCCATACCATATAGTTACCCCGGCTATGCACCTCAGTAAAGAGGATATTGCCAAACTATTTCATGAGCGTTTTGGCACCCCTATTGATGCCACCCCGGAGCAACTTACCCTTAAAGCACGCGAATTACTGCGCGACAAATATCTGCAAGCGGATATCGGCATTACCGGCGCCAATTTTCTACTGGCTGATACTGGCAGTATCGCTATTAGCGAAAACGAGGGCAATGCCCGTCTATGTACTACATTCCCTAAAATACACATAGCCATTGTGGGTATCGAAAAGTTGATACCATCCATTACTGATCTCGACCTATTTTGGCCTATGCTGTCCACCCATGGTACCGGCCAAAACCTTACGGTTTATAACACCATTTTAAGTGGCCCGCGCCAACCCAATGAAACCGATGGCCCCGACGAAATGTATGTGATATTGCTGGATAACGGTCGCACCAATCTGCTGGCTCAGAAAGAGCAGCGCCAAGGGCTATACTGCATTCGCTGCGGTGCCTGTTTAAACGTTTGTCCTATTTATAAAAATATTGGCGGCCACACCTATAACACTACCTATAGTGGTCCTATTGGCTCCATTATTACACCACATACCAGGGGCATGGGAGAGTTTAAACACTTAAGCTATGCCTCCAGTTTATGCGGTAGATGTACCGAGGTTTGCCCTGTTAAGATAGACATTCACAAAATGCTGCTCCTTAACCGTCGCGATGCGGTAAAAGAACACCTCGTTACTTCTAAAGAGCGCTGGGGCTGGAGCATCTGGACAAAAGGTATGCTCAAGCGCAAGCTTATGGATTTTTTTGGCGGTAAAATGAAGAACTACCTCCTCAAAGCCTTCTTTAAAAAGACTTGGGGCCACCTGCGGGATATGCCCAATGTTGCCGAGAAATCCTTCAGTAAACAGTGGCAGGAAAAAAACCGCGTCCAGGAAGAGGAATAAATCTGTACTATATCCAAAACCACTATGCGAAAAATAATTTTGAACCTAGCTTTAAGCCTCGACGGATATATTGAAGGCCCCAATGGTGAGTACGACTGGTGCTTTGCCGATCAGGATTATGGCATGACCGAGTTTTTAGGTAGTACCGATGCCATATTTTTGGGACGAAAAAGCTATGAGATGCTCATGCGCGACAGTCCGGAGGTATTTGCGGCCATTAAAATGTATGTTTTTTCCAATTCCTTAACACACGTTGAGGGCAATGCTGAAATTATCACTGAAGTCGATTTTAAAGCGCGTATAGAAGAGATCAGGCATCAACCTGGAGCAAATATTTGGTTGTTCGGCGGAGCCGAATTGGTATCGGCTTTTATAAACCATAACATGATCAATGAAATGTTGATATCCGTGCACCCCGTGATTTTAGGTGCCGGCAAACCGCTTTTTATCAATATAAAGGAACGCACAGAACTTACATTGATCGACAGCGAGCAATTCAGCAGCGGTTTGGTACAATTGAAATATACTCTCAAACCCAAATTTGATTTGAGTGTGCTGGATAATTTGTAAAGACCAAATTCCAAAGAAGCACGCATAATAGTATCAATATTACCTTCGGCAAGGCTTTTTAATGATGGAAATCTCATTGACATAAGGTTTATACCAGCAATGTACTCATTTTTGTAAAATATATGCGGTAAAACCTCATCTGCACCTGCTTGGGGATTGCATTTTACACATTAGTGTTTATATTTGCGGTCGCAAAAAACATCATTTTATATAAATATAATGAGAGAAATACAGTTCAGAGAAGCGCTAAGAGAGGCCATGGTCGAAGAAATGCGCAACGACGATAAAATATACCTGATGGGTGAAGAGGTTGCCGAATATAATGGCGCCTATAAAGTAAGCCAGGGTATGCTGGATGAATTTGGTGCCAAACGCGTTATTGATACGCCCATCTCTGAATTAGGCTTTGCCGGTATAGGCATTGGCTCTGCTATGAATGGATTGCGCCCGATCATCGAGTTCATGACTTTTAACTTTTCGTTAGTGGCTATTGATCAGATCATCAACGGTGCAGCCAAAATCATGTCAATGAGCGGTGGCCAGTTCTCGGTTCCGATCGTTTTCCGCGGCCCAACCGGTAATGCGGGTATGCTAAGCTCACAACACAGTCAGTGTTTCGAAAACTGGTATGCCAACTGCCCTGGTTTAAAAGTGGTAGTACCATCAAACCCATACGATGCTAAGGGTTTATTGAAATCAGCTATTCTTGATCCGGATCCGGTTATTTTCATGGAGTCTGAATTAATGTATGGCGATAAAGGGGAAGTTCCTGAAGAAACTTATTATATACCATTAGGTAAAGCCAAAGTGGTTAAAGAAGGCTCTGATGTTACTTTAGTGGGCTTTGGTAAGATCATGAAAGTGGTTATAGCCGCTGCTGCCGAACTGGAAAAAGAAGGCATTCATGCCGAAGTGATCGACCTGCGTACCGTACGCCCTATCGATTATGCTACTGTGATTGAATCGGTTAAAAAAACAAACCGTTTAGTGATCATTGAAGAAAGCTGGCCTTTAGGCTCAATCGCAACCGAGGTTGCCTTTAAAGTTCAAAAAGACGCGTTTGATTATCTTGATGCCCCTATACTACGCATCATGGGCGGCGATGTTCCGCTGCCTTATGCACCAACCCTGATCCAGGAATACCTGCCAAATCCGGAGCGTGTGATTAAAGCGGTTAAAGAAGTAATGTACGTTACTAAATAATAACGTTATTCCATATTATATAAAGCCTGCTCATTGTAGCAGGCTTTTTTATTTGCAACCTATAATTTCAACAGAATATATCTTAGGGATGTTAAAAATGAAGGTTATTCTTGCCGGTGACTAAAATCAATGGCAATGTTTTTTAACAGATACATAAATAGTTTAAAGCAGATTTAAACAGGCTTTGCTAATTAATTGATCAGCAGCTTATAACCCCGGCCATGCACATTAATGATCTCGACATTAGGATCGTCTTTTAAGTATTTGCGTATCTTGCTTAAAAACACATCCATGCTACGACCGTTAAAGTAATTATCATCATGCCAGATATTCAGTAATGCTTCTTCGCGGGTAAGTACCTCATTTTTACGCATACACAACAAGCGAAGCAATTCGGCTTCTTTGGTTGATAGTTTTTGCTGGTTATCACCAATGGAGATTGTCTGCAGGGTAAAATCAAATATGTACTTGCCAATTTTAAACGAGGTTTGCTTTTCTTCCTCCTTTTTCTCGGTATTCTCGGTTCTCTTAAGCATGGCATTAATGCGCAGCAAGAGTTCCTCTATGCGGAAAGGTTTGGTAATGTAATCGTCGCCCCCCAGGTTAAAAGCCTGCATCTTATCTTCGATCATGCTTTTTGCTGTAGCAAAAATGATAGGTACATGCGGATTTATCTTCCTGATTTCCTTACCCAGCGTAAAGCCATCCTTTTTGGGCATCATGACATCCAATATCAACAAGTCATATACCTGTTTGGTAAAGGCGCGCAAACCTTCTTCGCCGTCTTTACATAAAACAACATCAAATTTACCTTTCAACTGCAGATAATCCTGTAGTAGCGCGCCCAGATTGGCATCATCTTCAACCAGTAATATTTTTTTCATTTGCTTTTTTTAGTCCGGAAGTCTGATAAGTCAGAATGTCCGGAAGATTATCCTTTATTTGAAAGCCTGATAATCACAGGGAATCCAAACGCTATATTTTATTTTTTACTTTGCCGGCTCATCGCATTTCCGAACTTTGGTACATCTTTTATACCTGCGCAAACTTAAGCTCAAATTCCGAGCCTTTGTCTTTTTCAGATCTTACACTTATTGTCCCGTTCAATCTTTTTACAATCGTATTCACATAACTTAAGCCCAGGCCAAAGCCCTTCACATCATGAAGGTTCCCGGTAGGGATACGATAAAACTGTTCAAATATTTTGGTTTGCTGATCACGGCTCATACCTATTCCCTTATCGGCTACGCGGATAAGCACCTGCCCGCTTTTCACTAATGTTGTTATGGTGATATCTGGTGTATCGGCACTGTATTTTATAGCATTATCAACCAGGTTGTACAGCACGTTTGAAAAGTGCAGCTCGTCGGCTATAATCGTAGTATTTTCATCAGTAAGATCGAGCGTGGTTTTGGCGTTGCATTTATGTAGTTTGAGCGCCATGCTATCTATTACCACCGTTACCATATCATTCACATCCAGCGGCTTTTTATCCAGCTTAAAATCATTTTTTTCAATACGGGCAATATTGAGTACCCGTTCAATATGGCTGCCTAAACGGGCATTTTCTTCAAAAATAATATTGGCTAAACGTGATACCCGGCTTTTATCTTCCGATATCTCAGCATCCTTTAAAGCTTCGCTGGCTATCATGATAGTTGATACCGGAGTTTTAAACTCGTGGGTCATATTATTGATGAAGTCGATTTTCATCTCCGATACCTTTTTTTGCCTGAGGATTGAGAAGATGGTATAACCAAAACAAAATATCAATACGATCAATAATCCACCGGTGGTACCCATGGTGGCGGTCATATTACGTAATATGAGTGAGTTTTTTTGTGGGAATGATAACCTGATCTTACCCGGATCATTGATCACATCTTTACCAAATATGGGGGTTTGATAGGTATTGGCGGCTATAAATACGGGTTTATTACCATCGTTATCAGTAGCACTTGAAAATATGAGTGAATCGCTGCTGGCGGTTGTTACTTCATAGCTAAAAGGCAAAGAAATGCCTTTATTATGTAGTTCAAAACGTAATAAAGAATCGATCCAAAACGGGTTTATGCGTTTATTTAATGGCTCGCCCGTTTTGCGGTATTCTTCGGCAAGGTTTTCAATTACGGTAGTTTTACCCGTGCTTAAATTTTGCAATGAATCTGTCTCCAGCATTTTCTTGATCTGCGCTACCTGCCGTTCTTTTTGTTTGCGAATTTGTTCACGCTGCCATAAAGGATTTATTTGCGGCACAGAAATGAGCTGCTTACCGAACTGAGGGTCGATATACATATACCTCAGGGTATCATATTTATGCAGTTTTTTTGTGCGTAGAGTACCGCTGATACGGGTATGTACTATTTGTGGCGTAAACCGGCCGTGTACAACGCCCAACTCATCGGTGTACTCTTCTACCTTTACCTGGAAATCCACCGTACCTTCCTGTTGCAGCAAATTGGCCAGCTCATCATCCATTTTTTTATGCATGATCATCCGTTCCAAACTATCACGCAAAAGGGCTATTTTCTTTTCGCGTAGGGTTTGCCTTTTTCTTTTGGGCAGATACAGTTTATTGGCGTCGCTTTTTACAATCTTTATTCCGGCATTGGCGTCATCAGCGTTGGTTACTTTCCGCTGCCTTTGTGCCTTGTTATTTAAAAAGTTTACCGCATCCTGCTTGCTTACTTTTGACACCACATTGTTAAGAGCCTCGTTTACAGAGCGGTCAAACAATTCAGATTGCATCTGGTACGATTGCCGTAAAAAGTATAATTGCATGGCCATTACACCAAGCAGTGCAAACCCCATTAATCCAATTATTAAACCGATGCTTCTTTTCTTCATTTGTTAACAAGCAAAATTATTTTAAAATAACCGTACAATACGCCCTTTTAACAAATTTTAACAATTACCGGCGGCAATAACCTTTTGAAATATAACATTTTGCCTTTTTGGGGGCCATAAATGGCCTGAATTATACAATATACAAAAATGACATGGGAAGGGGACACTAAGCGGGGTCAATTCAAATTGCACCTCCCTAAACTCAGGTACAGGCAATGCACCATAGCTTCAAAAGCTGCTGCATACAAAAAGATCCCTTCTAAAACTAAAAGGGATCTTTTTAAATTGACAATATCTTTCTTATCGCACAGCGAAATTAGAACGGCAGGTCATCATCGTCAGCCGATGAAGCGATATCCGGTGATGGTGCCGCGTATTCTGGTGTTGTAGCGCTACCGGCGCCTGCTGCCAGCGCGTTAACACGCCATAACTGCAATGAATTAAAATAGCTTTTTTTACCTGTTTTGTCAGTCCAGGGACGGCCTTTCAGGTTAAAAAACACTTCTACATCATCGCCTACTTTAACTGCGTCAAGCAGCGCGCAACGATCCTGTATAGCTTCAAACTTTAAATATTCAGGATATTGAGGGTTCTCAATATATTCAAGTATTAGTTCGCGTTTTTTAAGTGACTCAGTAACCTGCACTGTTGGCGACACTTCATATACCTTACCTTTAACTTCCATAATAATCTTCTCAAAAAAATTTAAAATGTAAAGTTAATAGATAAGAAATTAAAATAGGGTGTTTTTAATTTATAAATTCGCAAAATAAATATGCAAGTTTTCCACACCGAGAGTAAAATCGTAATTACATGCAATAAAAGGCTTTCGCCTTACCTGCAGCAGGAAGTTGAGGCACTGGGTTTTAAACCAACCCGTGTTTTCCAGACCGGGATTGAGCTTCAGGGTACCGTAACTGATACCATTGCGCTTAACCTTAACCTGCGCTGCGCCAGCCAGGTACTCTATTTACTCAAAAGCTTTAAGGCTGACGATCCTACACAGCTTTATAATGAGCTGGTGACCATTGAATGGGAAAAACTGATCGATTTTGCCGGCTATTTCTCGGTATCGTCAAACGTAAATAATGAGCACATCCTTACCCCGCTGTTTGCTAACGTTAAGGTAAAAGATGCTATTGCCGACAGGATAAAATCCATAAAAGGCATACGCCCCAACTCGGGTGCCGAAGCCAACAAAACATTGATACACCTGTACTGGCAGGATAGCGACGCGGATATTTTTATCGATACATCAGGCGAAACACTCGCCAAGCACAGTTACCGCAAAATACCGGGCAAAGCGCCAATGCTGGAGGCTTTGGCAGCATCAACCGTTATGGCTACCAACTGGGACAGGCAAAGCACATTCATTAACCCTATGTGCGGATCGGGTACATTAGCCATCGAAGCCGCTTTGCTGGCAACCGATAAATGCCCGGGTTTGTTCAGGATGAATTATGGCTTTATGCACATTTTAGGTTATGATGAAACAGTATTTTTTACTGAGCGCCGCAAATTAAAGGATAAAGCGAAAAAGGAAACCGGCTTTAAGATCATTGCAACGGACCTATCTGCCGACGCGGTTGACATCGCGCAAAAAAACGCGAAAACTGCCGGCGTAGACCATTTGATAGATTTCAGCGTTTGTGACTTTGCAGACACCGAAGTTCCTGAGGATGCAGGCATCGTGATGTTTAACCCGGAATACGGCGAACGCCTGGGTGTACACTCCAAACTGGAAGCCACCTACGCACGCATGGGCGATTTTATGAAAAAGAAATGCCTGGGATACCGGGGGTATATTTTCACGGGAAACCCCGATCTGGCTAAAAAGATCGGTCTGCGCCCATCAAGAAGAATTGAATTTTACAATGGTAAGCTGGACTGTCGTTTGCTGGAATATGAGTTGTATGAAGGCAGCAAAAGAGAACCAAAAGAAGTATAAATGAAGAAGATCATCTTATTATCCGCTGCTATTTTATTATCCGCTTATTGCAAAGCACAAACCGAACTGGCATTTCCGTTTCAGGGTGGCGGCGCTGTAATGACCCGTTTTTTCAGGGATAGCCTGAAAGTAACACCCGAAATCATTAGCAAGAAAGCTTCGGGTACAGCAGTATTTAAGTTTACAGCCGACGAAAAGGGCACCATCAAAAAAATAATTGTTTATTATGCTGATGATTACGTGCTAACCCTGCCTATTATTGCAGTGCTTAAAAAATCAAATCACAAATGGATAATTCCGGATCATGAGAAACTGCATGATTTTATTATCCCGTTCTCCATCAGCTTTAATCCGCCGGCTATGGCCAGTAATGCAACCATCAAGGAAGCTTACAAATTTTACAGCCAGCGCAAACCCATTATATCTTACAACCAGGTGCCATTGGAGTATGCCACCCTGTTACCAACAGTTATTGTAAGCTACGATATACCGGAGTAATAGCTTTACCATTTTTAACAGAAAAAAGCCCATGGTCAATTCAATGAGCATGGGCTTTTTTCTTTTCATGATATCAGCTATACGTTCGTCTTTTGTTTAAGTCTCATGATAATATACACCTGCTGGCTAAAAAAAAGTAAAAAATAAAAATCTAAGCACCCATTAATTTCGTTAGGTATAGATAACCAATTTATTACGTGAATGAAAGAGATGCTGAATTTTAAAATAAAGGCGATTGCAGCCAATATCAGGAATACCCGGGAGGGCCTGAATTACACGCAGGAATATCTTGCGGCAAAATTGAGTATATCGCAAAATGCTTATAGTAAAATTGAATTAGGCTATACTAAAATAACGGTTGAACGCCTTTTTCAAATAGCCGCCATATTAGGCTCAGATGTTCATGAACTCATCGAGACCGAAAAAGTAGCAGCCGCTTAATTAAGCTGAAAGCTAAAGGCAGAAAGCCTAAAGTTTTACTTGGTTCTTTAAAAATCCATCCTGCTTTAAACTTTTTGCTTAATTAAGCTGAAAGCCTAAAGCTTTACTTGCGTTCTTCAAAAATCCATCCCGCTTTAAGCTTTCTGCCTTCGGCTTTAAGGTTTTTACTATTTTTGGCCGATGGAACATAGCGAATTAATTGACGCAACCGTACAGTTTGTACGCGAAACACTTAAAAATGCCGAAGGTGGCCACGATTGGTGGCATATACAACGCGTTTGGACAAATGCCAAACTGATAGCTCAAACCGAAAAAGCCGATCTGCTTACGGTTGAACTGGCAGCCTTATTACATGACATTGCCGATAGTAAATTCCATAATGGCGATGAAGAGATTGGCCCACGCACTGCCGGCAATTACCTCCAAAGCATGCAGGTAGATGCAGCCGTGGTTGAGCATGTACAACAGATCATCCGGCATATGTCGTTCAAATCAAGCTTTGATAAAACTACTTTTCACTCTCCAGAACTGGCCATTGTGCAGGATGCCGACCGCCTTGATGCCATCGGTGCTATTGGGATTGCCCGGGCATTTACGTATGGCGGATTTAAGGGCCGGGAATTGTACAATCCCGAAATTGCGCCCAATCTGAACATGAGTAAGGAGGAATATAAAAACACATCAGCTCCAACTATCAACCATTTTTATGAAAAACTGTTATTGCTGAAAGATAAAATGAATACCACTACAGGCAAAAAGCTGGCCCAGCAACGGCATGATTTTATGGAAGCTTATTTAAAACAATTTTATACGGAAGTGGGATTGTAAACTAAATAAAGTTTAGTTTCTTTGCGCAAAATTTGAGGCTGATGAAAAAAACGATACCCCTAACCGTTCTCCTGCTGAGTATTACCTTATGTGTATTTGCACAGGATACCCTGAAACAACAGCGTTTTAATCTCCATTTCCAGCAAACTGTAATTACCCAATATAAGCCATCATTTGGTGCCGATTATACCGGTGCCAACAGTTTGCTTACCAAATCAGAAACACAAAGCTCCATCACCACCACACTTTTTGGTGCGGCCCGCTTATGGAAGGGTGCACAGGCCGTTTTTAACCCGGAACTATCCGGAGGATCTGGTCTGAGTAAAACCCTGGGCGCCGCGGGCTTTCCTAACGGTGAAACTTTTAGGGTAGGTGCTGCGGAACCTAAAATTTATATCGCCCGCCTGTATTTTACCCAAAATTTTGAGTGGGGTAAAGAAAAAGACACTCTCACTGATGACAATAACCAATTGGCAGGTTTAAAAAGCAAACGCTACTTTTCCTTTACCGTTGGTAAATTCGGCATGGCCGATTTTTATGATGGCAATGAATTTAGTCATGACCCTCGTTCACAATTCATGAACTGGGCTCTGATGGATAATGGCGCCTGGGATTACCCTGCCAATACGCGCGGCTATGTTCTGGGTAGTCATTTTGAGCTTGGGCAACCTAACTGGACCTTGCGTTTTGCCTTCACCATGTCGACCACTACGGCTAATGGCGCTATCTGGGATGCCAAAATAGGGCATGCCAATACCCAAACACTGGAGTATGAACGCCGTTATACCATCAATGGCAACAAAGGTACCGTGCGGGTATTGGGCTTCAGGAATAATGGCAAAATGGGCGTTTACAACCAGGCACTGGCTCAAAACCCTGTGAACCCGGTAGTGGATACCAACCTTACTTATGGCAAACATAAATATGGTTTTGGAATAAGTGCCGATCAGTATCTGAGCAAAGATTTTGGCATGTTTGCCAAAGTAAGTTACAACGATGGTAAAACCGAAACCTGGTATTTTACCGAGATCGACCGTTCATTAAGTTTTGGTGGGGTGCTTAAAGGCACTTCCTGGAAACGCGGTGATGACGAACTGGCTTTGGCCTTTGTAGCTAACGGGTTATCAGCGCCACATCGCAATTATCTGGCAGCCGGTGGTTATGGCATTATTATTGGCGATGGAAAGCTCAACTATGGCCACGAGCTGATAGCGGAATTATATTATAAAGTAAACGCTTATCAAAAGAAGGTTTGGCTTACACCCGATTACCAGTTTATTGTGAATCCGGCTTACAATAAAGACCGCGGCCCGGTAAACGTATTATCGTTGAGGGCGCATGTGGAGTTTTAAGGTGAAGAATATTTTGCTTTTCAATTCGCATAGTTTCCTGCTTATAATTTATACCCGGGCAAAATATTATATTTGATTATGCCTAACACTTATACACAACTCTATATTCATTGTGTCTTCGCAGTAAAATATAGAAGTGCCGTTATCCAATCTGAATGGGAAGGTTATTTGCACCGATATATTACTGGCATCGTTCAAAATAACGGGCATAAATTACTCTCTATAAATTCTGCTACAGATCATTTACATCTATTTATCGGCCTTAATCCAAACCAATCCATATCTGAACTAATGAGACTGGTAAAGGGGGATAGTTCCGAGTTCATCAATAAATCAGGTTATACAAAACGTAAATTTCAATGGCAAGAAGGCTATGGTGCATTCAGTAACAGTAATTCACAAATTGATGCAGTTATTAAATATATCATTAACCAAAAACAACATCATCTTAAAAAATCGTTTAAAGAAGAATATCTTGATATTCTAAAAGATTATTCGGTTAAATACGATGACAAATATATTTTCCAGGATTTAGTTGATTAATTCTCTGATTGCTTATAGGTAGCTCCTACGGAGCAAAATACACTAGGTGGTTTTCTACAAACAGGTAGCCTCTACGAGGCATACCATCGTCGTAGCATCTTATTAATTTATTGTTTATACAAAAACGGGAGCAATGCCTCATAGCTTTTCTACAAACAGGTAGCCTCTACGAGGCATAT
>NZ_JBFUPN010000023.1:0-63035 GCF_041355315.1 Mucilaginibacter sp. RCC_168 | reverse complement strand
CTTTTCTACAAACAGGTAGCCTCTACGAGGCATATTATAGCCGTAGCACCTTATTTAATTTATTGTTTATACAAAAAGGGGAGCAATGCCTCGTAGAGGCTACCTGTTTGTAGAAATCTAAATTAGAATCCTTTGCTCCGTAGGAGCTACCCAAAAACGTCCAAATCAATTATCCCCATATCGCCAACGCTCCAAAATAAAGCAACATACAGGCCGAGCTTAAAAAATTCATGCGCATGGCATTTTTATAATCGGCGTTCTCGGTTGATTGGCCAACCTTATAAAACCAGTAGTTAAAAAACAAAAATATAGGCAGGGCGCAAAGCAGAAAGAAGTAAAAATTCAGCATCTGCCCTGCCAGGTGCCAGTAATAATAAGATAAAGCTATCCCCAGGGCAAATAATACGCCCGAAAAAATAAACGAACCTTTATAACCCAATAACAAACTCAGTGTTCGGTCGCCGCGACGGCTATCCTCGGCATGCTGATAGATCTGGGTAAGCGGATACGATGCACCTATCAAACAAGAGCATATTCCACCGGCAACGATAAAGTCAATATCCCAATGCCCAAATAAGCTTAATCCACTTAAAGCGGAATAAGTAGTATAATAAATAAACGCCCCCTGGAAAAAGAAAACCGTTAAGAAACTGATAATGGGATACTTTTTTAATCGTGTGGCAGGGTGGCTGTACAGTTTCGACATAATGCCGTAAAGCAATACCGCGAAGGCAAATTCCCAGCTGATCAGAAAGCCCAGCAAAAAGGCCAAAACTTCGAGTAATATCGAAAAATAATATAGGCTGACATCCACTTCAGGCGGTTTAGCCAGCAGGGCAATACTTTCTTCATCACGGTCAAAATAACTATTATAACCGTTACTTGCCGGGAAAGCCAGTAAGTGCCAGATAAAAAAAACCAAAATTGCCGGCCAAAAATGAACAGCATCTGCCTGGCTAAAGGCAAACAGATACACCGGGAGCAAAAAAACAGAAAACACAAAACGCAGGTGCGCCCATGCCGATCGGGTAGGTATTAACTGTTTCAGGTTCATTTATTGGGCAATTATGATAAATATTATTAAACAAGGGAGGCAACCCTTCGCACTCTCATTAACGTAATAATAGTAAACATGGTTGCCTTGTGATTACGAATGTAAAAAATGGTGCCTTATAAAATGTTATGTTTGAAAGTACGTTCGTAATTCATGATGAAAAAAATTTATTTCGCCACCATTTTAGCTTTTTTAGTAACTAACAGCTTTGCACAGATAAAAACAACGGTCACCAAATCGGCCATTGCTTTTAAAATTAAAAATATGGGTATTACTTGTACCGGCGTCTTTAACGGCTTGCAAGCCGATGTGCAGTTTAAACCTGCAGACCTTGCCGGCAGCAGCATTATTGCCTCAGTAGAAACCGCCACGGTTAATACAGATAACGAGATGCGTGATAATCACCTGAAAAGCGCTGATTATTTTGATGTAGCTACTTATCCAAAGATCACGCTAAAGTCGGTATCATTTAAACATAAAAGCGGAGACAACTATACGGGCAGTTTTAACGTAACTATAAAAGACAAAACAAAACTGATAGAGGTACCTTTTACTTATACAGAAAAGGGGAATACCGCGGTATTTAATGGCAGCTTTAAAGTAAACCGCAAGGATTTTGGCGTAGGCGGCAACAGCATGGTACTGGCAGACGAGGCTACGGTTACGGTAAACGTGGAAATCAAGACCTCCTAACCCCCTAAAGGGGGAACTGTTGATTTCGGAATTGGGATATCCGATTTCGGATTTTTAGGGTTTCGGATTTAGAAATTAGAGTTTAGAATTTATATAGATGGATAGTTGCATCAGTGCCATTGGGATAGCTAATCCCGATAATCGAATAGCGCAAAATGATATTTACCATTTTATGGTGAATGCTTTTGGCTTGGATACAACTAACGCGGCCCGGTTAAAAAGTATTTATGACCACTCCGGTATTGACTATCGCTACTCTGTGATTCCGGATTTTGGCGCGGGCGATCCATCACAATACACCTTCTTTAAGCAATCGGCAGATCTGGAACCTTTTCCCGGCACCAAAGAGCGATTGAAAGTTTACGAGAACGAAGCTATAGCCATTGCCGTTAAGGCAGTACAGAATTGCCTTGCCGGTTTTGATGAAGGCATTTTACCGCAGATCACCCACCTGATCACCGTAAGCTGTACCGGCATGCATGCCCCTGGTATTGATATTGAGCTGGTTGAAAAACTGCCGCTTAACCGTGATACCGAACGCACCTGTATCAATTTTATGGGGTGTTATGGCGCCATCAATGCGCTCAAAGTATCGGATTATATTTGCCGGGCCAACCCCGAAGCTAAGGTATTGATCGTGAGCATTGAGCTATGTACTCTCCACTTTCAAAAAGTTAATACGCTTGATAACTGGGTGGCTAATTCGCTGTTCAGCGATGGCGCGGCGGCTGTCCTGGTAGAGAATACCACTAATCGCTCGGGCACAGGAACCTGTTTTTCTTTAAAGAACTTTTATACCGAATTTGTAACCGAGGCCCGGGACGATATGGGCTGGCATGTGGGCGATACTGGTTTCGAGATGATACTGACCTCCAAAGTATCTAAGCAGATTAAAAAACATATCGGCGCCCTGATGGACCGTTTTCTGCATAAAGTAAAAATGAATGCAGATCAGATCACCGCTTATGCCGTACATCCGGGCGGCCGCAAAATATTGGAAGCCGTTGAAACCGCGCTCGATCTTCCTGAAGAAAGCAACGCCTTTGCTTACCAAACCTTGCAGGAATACGGCAACATGTCATCGGCCACTATATTATTTGTGTTGCAAAAAATGCTCGCCGCGCAAAATTTGAAGGAGCAAAAGATCATGAGTTTTGCCTTTGGCCCCGGCTTAACTGTGGAGGGTATGATACTCGAAATGCATTAACCCATGAGTGATGTAATCATAGTAGGTGGCGGGTTGGCTGGTTTATTCAATGCCATTTTATTGAACCGGGCTGGTCTTAAAGTTACGGTTATCGAAAAAAAGACTTACCCCATGCACCGGGTATGCGGCGAATATATCTCCAACGAAGTGATCCCATTTTTGAGCAAACTGGATATCGACCTGGAACCCCTACAAGTGGCCCGCATCAATCGACTGGAGGTAACCGCGGTATCGGGCACCAAACTTTCGCAAAAGCTCGATCTGGGCGGATTTGGATTAAGTCGTTACACTTTTGATAATCTTTTGTATCATAAGGCCATGGCCGAGGGCGTCAATGTGATGCCTGGTACCCGGGTTGAAGATATCCGTTTTGTCGATCAACATTTTGAAGTGGTTACACCTGGTAACATCCTAACCGCGCCGTTGGTGATAGGTTCATTTGGCAAACGATCCAACCTTGATCAAAAACTGAAACGTCCTTTCTTTTATAAACGCAGTCCGTACCTGGCCGTCAAATTTCATGTGCGGATGGATTTTCCGGATGATCTTATCCAGCTCAATAATTATAAAGACGGGTATTGCGGTGTAAGTAAAACCGATGGCGACCGCTATTGTATGTGCTATATGGCTCACCGGGATGACCTTCGTAAGTTTGGCACCCTTGAAGTCCTGGAGCAAAACGTGATCCGCAAAAACCCATACCTGGATGACATTTTTAGTAACGCCGAGTTTCTGCTGGGTAAGCCTGAAGTGATCAACGAAATATCTTTTGAGAAAAAGGCCCCTGTTGAAGATCATATTCTCATGAGCGGCGATACAGCCGGCATGATAGCCCCGCTTTGCGGCAACGGCATGACCATGGCCATCCATTCGGCCAAAATATTATCCGAAAAGATCATCGCCCACTATCAGCCCGCAAAATTTAATGCCGATAAACGTGCAGCCTTAGAAGCTGATTATACCCACAGTTGGAACAAGGAATTTGCCCGCCGCCTTTGGGTTGGCCGGCAGTTACAGCGTTTGTTTGGCAATAACAACACTACGGCGCTCACTTTAAATATCCTGAATAGCCTGCCGCCGCTGTCCCGGTTCCTGATAAGTCAAACGCACGGACACGAATTTCACTAATGAAAACGAATAGGCACAAATTAATATTTTATTCGATCTCATTCGTGAAATTCGCCCCAATTCGTGAAATTAGTGTCTATTGTTATGCCTGATTTAACCATACGCGCCTCCGATGCCGAAATAATGGATGATTTTGATCTGCCGAGCAGCCAGATCGAACCTGTTTTAGCAGGTTTAGGTAAAGTAAACGCCCTACTGGGTGGGCATAAAAGTCTAATCAAGGCCTTAAAGAATTTCCCTATTCATACCGGCTACTCCATAAGCGATTGGGGTTGTGGTGGTGGCGACACTTTAATCGCCATTGCAAAATGGGCGGGTAAAAACAATTTGCAGCTCAATTTAACCGGGATTGATGTTGCACCAGCCGCTATTAATTTTGCCCGCAAGGAGTCAGCTAATTTTACGAATATCAACTATTTGCAGGCCGATGTGATTACCGGTACAAAGCATATAAGCCCCTGCGATATCGTTATCAGCAGCCTGTTCACGCACCATTTTGATGACGAACGATGGGTAACGCTTGTCAAAAACATGCAGGCATCCGCGCGCAGGGGCATCATTATTACCGATCTGCACAGGCATTGGTTATTGTACTATGCCATTGTAGCAATAACCCATGTTTTTACCCGGAACAAAATGGCCCGTAATGATGGTCCGCTATCTGTAAAGCGTGCATTCAAAAAAGCCGAATTGGTTGCTTTATTAAAAAATGCAGGAATTGATAACTATAATTTAACATGGCATTGGCCATTCCGCTGGGCTTTAATCATCTACAAATCGTAACTTTACGATATGAATTTGCGTGTACTGGTTTTAATAACCGCCCTGGGCGTGGCAATTACGCTTTCGGCCGTTAACTTTTATTTTCAGCACAAGTGGTACGATGTTATGGTAACCTTTCTGGCTACGCTCATTACCAGCTATGTGGTTTTCTATTATCTCATCGAAAAATATATCTATTCACGCATCAAGCTTATCTATAAACTCATCCACAATTTAAAATTGGGCCGCGACCTGCGCGATGCTCTTGGTGAACATGTAAGCGCCAATCCCATCAACGATGTAGAATCAGAAGTAAAGGAATGGGCCAAACAGAAAAAGATAGAGATAGACGAACTGCGCAAACAGGAAAAATTCCGCCGCGATTTTCTTTCCAACATCTCGCACGAGTTCAAAACACCGCTTTTTGCCATACAAGGCTATATTGAGGCCCTGCAGGATGATGATTTTGAAGACCGTGAAATGGCCCGTCAGTTTTTAGAGAAAGCCTCTAAAAATGTGGATCGTTTGAGTTATCTGATCAAAGATCTGGACGAGATCTCTAAACTGGAATCGGGCGAAATACCCATCAATTACAGCAAATTCAAGATCAATGATCTCATCAAAGAGGTTTTTGAATCATTGGAGATCAAAGGCAAGCAATACCATATTAAATTAATATTTAAACAAAAATACGACGAAGGTATTCTGGTATATGCCGACCGGGAGAAAATACGCCAGGTACTGGTTAACCTCATCGACAACTCCTTTAAGTATGGCAAGGAAGAAGGCAGTACTTCGGTTAGTCTTTTTGTACTGCATGATCAGGTGTTGGTTGAAGTTACTGACGATGGTATTGGTATAGAAGAAAAGTTCCTGCCGCGCTTATTTGAGCGTTTTTATCGTACAGACAGTAGTCGTTCAAGGCAGATTGGCGGCTCCGGTTTGGGACTGGCCATTGTAAAACATATTATTGAAGCACACCAGCAAACCATCAATGTGCGCAGCACCGAAGGCTTGGGTTCAACCTTCGGCTTTACGCTGCAAATTGCCAAGCAAGCTTTGCATTTACCCAATATACCCGTGTTGAAAAGTTAACATTAACTTAACATAGCAAACGTACCTTTACCCCAATTTAAAGCATTATGTCACTTAACAGCATATTCCAATACTTTGTACCCAAGGACAAGAAAATATTTTTTCCCTTATTTGAGCAGGCGGCAAGCAATGTAGTTACCATGGCTACCGTATTGGTTGAGGCTGTTAACTCCAATAATCCTGCAACCCAGGAAGAGCTTTATAAACAGATAGATAAGTTAGAGAATAAAGGTGATGAGCTAACCCACCAGATATACCTGGAATTGGGTAAAAACTTTATCACCCCGTTTGATCGTGAAGATATACATGCGCTGGCCACCGCTATTGATGATGTGGCCGATTATATTCATGGGGCAGCCAATCGCATGAGCCTGTACAAGATTGATGACTTTAATGAACATATCCGCAAGCTGTCTGACCTGATATTACAGGCCAGCGTCGATCTGGAAAAAGCCGTAAAAGAATTAAAAGACCTTAGGAATGTACGCAACATAGCCGATTCCTGCATCAGGATAAACAGTGTGGAAAACCAGGCCGATTATGTATTTGACCGCGCCGTGGCCGATCTGTTTCTGTATGAAAAAGATGCTATCCGTTTGATCAAATATAAAGAAATACTTGCCGCGCTTGAAACCGCTACCGATATGTGCGAAGACGCGGCAAACGTTATGGAATCAATTTTAGTTAAAAACGCTTAAGCATACTTAATCATCACTAAATGGTTACCTCCCTACTTGTTGTTGTTGTCGTTCTTGCCCTTCTGTTTGACTATACCAATGGTTTTCATGACGCTGCAAACTCCATCGCCACTATAGTATCTACCAAAGTATTAACGCCTTTTCAGGCAGTGCTGATGGCTGCGGTATTTAATTTCGCAGCATACTTTTTTATCAAAGATCATAAAGTTGCCAATACGGTTTCAAAAATTGTATTGGAGCATTTTGTGACCATTCATGTGATACTTTCCGGCTTAATTGCCGCTATATCCTGGAACCTGATCACCTGGTGGTTTGGTATACCTTCCAGCTCATCACATACGCTTATAGGCGGCTTTGCCGGTGCCGGTATGGCCAATGCCATTTACATGCATGTTAATCCGCTAAACGCAGTTGAAATGCATTATGTGCTTACTATAATAGCTTATATTGTTTTAGCTCCGTTCATCGGTTTGGTTATAGCTTATATTATTACCATTCTGATACTGCATATATGTAAAAGAGCCAGGCCTGCAACTGCTGAACGCTGGTTCAAGAGGCTGCAGCTGGTATCGGCAGCCGCATTAAGTTTTGCTCATGGCGGTAACGATGCGCAAAAGGTAATGGGTATATTATATGTAACCCTGATCACTTCAGGTGTAATTAAATCCGGTGCGCCAATGCCCGAGTGGATCCCATTGGCTTGTTATACCGCTATTGCCGCCGGAACCATGTCTGGTGGTTGGAAGATTGTAAAAACCATGGGTTCCAAAATTACCAAGGTAACTCCTTTAGAGGGTGTAAGCGCGGAAACCGCGGGTGCGGTTACCCTGTTTATCACAGAAAGATTTGGTATCCCGGTTTCAACTACGCATACTATCACAGGTTCTATCATAGGTGTTGGTTTAACCAAGCGCGTTTCGGCGGTACGCTGGGGGGTTACTATTAACCTGGTTTGGGCCTGGATCATTACTATACCTATATCTGCCCTTATTGCCGGTGGTGTATTTGCACTGATACACCTGATAGGATAAATTTTTATTGCCTGCATTTTTTACTAAATTTAAACATGATGAAAACAAAGTTTTTAGTAATTACCGGTTTGCTGGCATTTACAGCATTTACCGGCAGCAACACCCTTAATCAGACCGCGCAGGCTGCGGTACTACCTGCACAAATTACACCAACCAATTTAGAAATAGGCAAGGGCCTTAAGCAGGCGCTTGAAATAGCTACCGGCAAAAGCTCGGATCAGTTATCGGCAGTTAACGGTTTTTTTGGTAATGCCGCGGTTAAAATACTTTTCCCTCCGGAGGCTCAGAAAGCAGAGAAAACTTTACGCAACCTGGGTATGGGCAAACTTTGCGACAATGTGATACTATCGCTTAATCGTGCTGCTGAAGATGCCGCGAAGCAAGCCAAACCTATTTTTGTGGATGCCATTAAGCACATGACACTGCAGGATGTAACCAATATTTTAATGGGTAACCAGGATGCTGCTACACAATATTTTGAACACGCTACTACCCCTCAGCTCACTGCTAAATTTAAGCCGGTTATACAAACCAGCCTCAACAAGGCCAACGCAACCAAGTATTATACCGATGCTGCAAAAGCCTATAATAAAGTTCCTTTCGTAAAAAAACTGAACCCTGATATCAGCGATTATGCTACTCAAAAAGCCATCTCGGGTTTATTTGTAGAGATAGCTAAAGAAGAATTGAACATTCGCCAGAATTTAGGTGCCCGCACTACACCGCTATTACAGAAAGTATTTTCTTTTGCTGATAAGAATAAGAAGTAAAAGCCTTTTCTTTGATCAGGCCTATGGTTCATAGATCATGGTTCATAGTTTTATGCGGAGTGTTTAGTTCATATCAAAGCACGAACCTTGACCATGAACTATGATCAATGACCTATGAACCAAAACTAACTACTTCTGAAATTTCACCTTTACGGTAACTGTTTCGGGCTTGTGGTTATTATTCCCGATCCACGAGGGGCCATTTTTAATCAGGTCGATTGCTTTTTGATCAGCGATACTATTCAGGCTTTTTTTGATCTTAAAATCACTTAGCGATCCATCAGTACCTACGGTAAAACTTACATTTACATTGCCTGTACTACCATCTGGTAAAGTTGCATTGGCTTGCAAGTATTTTTTAAAGCTGCTCCAATTATTTTGTGGATGAGCGCTTTCGGCAATGGGTTCTCCGTCGGCATCTTTTTTACCGTCATAACCTACTACCACAACCTCGTTAAGCGAATTGGTAGCATCCTTAAGCTCAACTCTTAAACTATCGCCTACTTTCGCGCTTACTTGTTTACGTTCAAAGCCTATGGATGCGATATCCAGGGTTTCATTAGATGCCGGAGCAGCCGACAAGGCAAATTTACCATTAACATCCGTTACTGTTGATTTATTAGTACCCTTAATGCGTATAGCAGCCCCAATAACCGGTGATCCATCGCCCTTTGAAAGAATGATACCTGTTATCCGGCTGGCTTCGGCCTGTGATTTAGGATCTGCGGGGATCACGGTTAGGCCATCAACCTTCCCGGGTAATATGGACGCTTTGACGGCTTTTGATCTCCTCAAGGCTATAGCGTTATCCAGGCTGTCCTTTTTACTTTGCGAAGTATAATTCATCACCACAGCCTCGCTTAGCTGTTGGGTATTATCGGTTTTATTAGTACCTGCTTTAACTTCACGTAAAACCGGTGAAGCAGATTGCTTATACACATTATAGCCATAATTAGAGGTCGATGGCGGTACCTTTTTAGTCAAATCATCTGGGGAAGCTACCGAACTGGTAACAGCTTGCTTATCAGCCGAGGATATCTCCTGCTGATAGACGGCATTGTCACTGGGTTTATCAACAGACTTATTAGCCTCTTTTACCACAGCGTTAGGTTTTATGTTTTGTGCTACCAATGGGACGGCGGGTTTGGCAGACGGTGAAGGTGGTATCACTGTATCTTTAGGCGCTACCGCTTGTGTCTTATCCATCTTGGTTTGCGGTACTAAATCGGCTTCTCTTCCTTTGTAGTGTATCGGTTCTGAATTTTTAAGCCATAATCCACCAATGGTTAATACTATTAAAACCGATGCCGCTATTGACCATACCTTCCATGAAATAACCCGGCCTCTTTTTTCGGCTGTGCGTTCCTTCAGGCGGCCAGCCAGTTCGTTCAGGTTTGCCTGCTGATTTTTCGCGGTAGCTTCGTAGCCTTCCAGGGCGTCCATCAAAAACGGATCGTCAAGGGCCTCCCGCTCCAGCTGGTGCATAGCGGTATCATTAAGCTCTCCGTTGAGGTACTTCCTGATCTGCGATATGTCGGCTTTTTTATTGCTCACTGCTCTTTTCCAGGCAAATTTTTAAATTTCGTTTGCCATTTTGTATATAACTTTTCACCTCATTTAAACTAAATCCGGTTATATCAGCCACCTCTTTGTAACACTTCTCTTTTAAGTAAAACAGATCAATGCTTTGCTGCTGCGCGCCGGTCAGTTTATCAATACAACGCTCCAAAGCTTTATAAGCTTCTTCGCGGTTATTATCATCAGGATGCAAAAGAGGAGTAAATTCCATAACCTCGTCCAAAGCAACCACTTCTAATTTTTTGCCCGCCCTTAATTGCATCAAGCAATAATTGCGCCCCAATACATACAGCCAGCTTCTGAATATAGCTATATCATGCTGTTTTACTTTAATAACCAATTCTTCAAATATGCCCATCACGGCATCTTTAGCCAAATCTTCATCCTTCAGGTATTTTAAACAGACGCCATAAACCAAAGGCATATACCGCTCATAAAGCTGTCCTAAAACAGCAATATCACCGTTATCACGGTAAATAGCTAACAATTCTGCGTCAGTTGATGAGCTTAGTTTATTTGGTTTGATAAAATTGGTCATTAAAACACTGCCAAAATAAATTTTTTATATCGTTTATGGAAATTAAGCTGCTGTAACATCCTTATTAAAATGAAAGCAATGTGCAGATTCAGATGTGCAAATAGGCAGATGAGGACTGCAGGTATAAAAATCAGTAATTCACTAAATCAATAATTATCAAATGAAACAGTTACTATTCATTTTAATATTCGCGGGCCTAACCGGGTTTACGCCTGCCTCCAATCGTCATATCAGCGGAACGGTTTATGACGATAATAACAAGGTGTTGCCGGGTGTACAGGTAACCATTACAGGCACCAATCGAGGTACACAAACTGATATCAAAGGCCATTATACTATTGACATACCTGCAGGTAAAAGCAATCTCACGTTCAGTTTTATAGGCTTTGAATCACAAACCATCAAAATCGGCAAGAGCAATACGTTGAATGTTCATCTGAAAGCATCTAACCAGTTACTTAATGAAGTGGAGGTAGTAGGTTACCCCACGCAATACAAAAGCAATTTAACTAACGCAGTTGCTACTGTCAATTCAGCTGTTGCCGATAAAATGTATTCCGCACCGGTAGCCGGGGTGGCAGTCAGCAAAAACGTAAGGCATTACAACAAGTCTATTCAGATGAGGGAAATAAAAATGATACCCTCTCCTGTTGCTGATAACGAAAGCTATAAAGGCATTAACGAAAATGGTTTTAAAACCGTTGAAAGTGAGCCATTATCCACTTTTTCTGTTGATGTGGACGCGGCATCCTACAGCAATGTAAGGCGTTTTATCAACAATGGTCAGCTGCCCCCTGCCGATGCGGTGCGGATAGAGGAGATGATCAATTATTTTCATTACAACCTGGCCGGCCCAACCAATAACGAACCCGTTGCCATACATACCGAACTTTCTGCCGCTCCCTGGAATAGTAATCACCGGTTGCTGCGCATCGGTCTGAAAGCAAAAACTATCGCTAACGATAAATTGCCGGCATCAAACCTGGTATTTTTGATAGATGTATCGGGGTCGATGTATGAGCCTAACAAATTACCGCTGGTACAATCGTCCTTAAAAATGCTGGTTAACCAATTGCGCCCGCAGGACAGGGTGGCTATTGTTGTATATGCTGGTGCCGCTGGTGTGGTTTTACCGGCAACATCAGGCGATAAAAAGACTACCATTAACAACGCCATTGATAACCTGCAGGCAGGTGGTTCAACAGCCGGCGGTGCGGGTATTAAACTGGCCTATAAAATCGCTATGGAGAACTTTATGAAAGGCGGAAATAACCGGGTAATGCTGGCTACCGACGGCGATTTCAATGTAGGTGCATCCAGCGACGACGACATGGAAAAACTGATTGAGAAAGAACGTGAAAGCGGGATATCCCTTTCCGTTTTAGGCTTTGGCATGGGCAATTATAAAGACAGTAAAATGGAAACCCTGGCCGATAAAGGCAATGGTAACTATGCCTACATTGATAATATTACCGAGGCCCGCAAAACCCTCATCAGCGAGTTTGGCGGCACCCTCTTCACTATTGCCAAGGATGTAAAATTACAGGTAGAATTTAACCCCGGCAAAGTTCAAGCTTACCGTTTATTAGGCTATGAAAACCGCGCCCTCAACAAAGAGGACTTTAACAATGATAAAAAGGATGCCGGCGATATGGGATCTGGCCATACCGTAACGGCTTTTTATGAGGTAGTGCCTGCCGGTGTTAAAGACGATTACTCGGGCAGCGTTGATCCGCTTAAATATCAAAAACCAAAGCCCGTGCCTTATACCAGTTCATCAGATGAAATGCTGACCATCAAATTCCGGTATAAACAACCTGCCTCATTGGTAAGTAAAATGAGCCATGTGGAAGTGTATGACAAACCCGTAGCCTTAAATTCTACATCAACCGATTTTAGGTTCGCGGCGGCTGTAGCTGAGTTTGGCATGCTGCTGCGCGATTCGCAATTCAAACAACATTCTTCCTACGACCAGGCTATCAAAATGGCCCGTGCCGCCAAGGGTGACGACAGTGAAGGTTATCGTGCCGAGTTCATTAAACTGGTTGAAAGCGCCAGGCTACTGAACCCCAATAACAAGGTTTTGGCAGCTGAGGAATAGATTTTAGATGTGCAGATTTCAGATGTGCAAATTTCAGATGTGGTAATAATGGATTTGGGGTCATAATTCGCCTGCAAATTTTAAATCCGCTTATTTGAACATCTGAAATCTGCATATTTGCACATCTACATATTTGCACATCTGAAATCTGTGAAACTGTACATCAAAAATATGGTATGCAACCGCTGCAAAATGGCGGTACAAACCGAATTGGAAAAAGCCGGGCTGGAACCTTTGAGCGTGGAACTCGGTGAAGTAGCGCTGAAAAAAAGTCCGGAAGCACAACAACTTCAAGCGCTGGAAAAATCACTGACATCTCTTGGTTTTGAGCTGATAGATAACCAGAAAAGCCGCCTGATTGAGCAAATAAAAACTGAGATCATCAAATTAGTGCATTATACCGATACGGCCAACCCATTGAAACTTTCGGTGCTGTTAGCCGACCATCTAAATCATGATTACAGTTACCTGAGCAATCTGTTTTCATCTGTAGAAGGTACCACCATCGAAAAATATTATATCGCCCAAAAAATTGAAAAAGTTAAAGAACTGTTGATCTACAATGAACTGAGCCTGTCTGAGATCTCTTACCAGTTAGGTTACAGCAGTGTAGCTCATCTTTCGGCCCAGTTTAAACAGGTAACCGGCATGACGCCATCACAATTCAAGAGACTGCAGAAGCATGACCGCAAAAGTATCGACGCTGTATAGCAAACCCTTTTGCGGTAAAAATCTTATAATAACCATCCATAATTCTGTAAAGCTTACGGATTGAGCTGTGGGTAAATTTGTGTCATCAATTTAATAACATAAATCATGACACATACTTATCAAATAACCGGCATGACCTGCAGCGGTTGTCAGCATAAAGTTGAAACCCTACTTTCGCAGGTAAAAGGTGTACAAAACGTAGATATCTCTCTTGCCGAAGGCACTGCCGACATTAGCATGGCGCAACATATCCCTACAAGCACCTTACAGGATGCGCTGAAAGACTATCCTAAATACCAGCTTAGCGAAGCGCAGCATACCCCTGCCATGAGCATGGACATGGAGGATACCGAAAACCGTACCTGGCTGGCCACCTACAAACCTATCCTGCTCATTTTCGGCTATATTTTAACCATAGCCATTATAGCCGGGTATATGGAGCACGGGTTTATGACCATGACCGCCATGCGCGTATTTATGAGCGGCTTTTTCCTCACCTTTTCCTTTTTTAAACTGCTTAATTTGCAAGGCTTTGCCGATAGTTACTCCATGTATGATATTGTAGCCAAACGCTTTAGGGCATGGGGTTATATATATGCTTTTATTGAACTGGGACTTGGTTTAGCCTTCGCACTGGATGTACAGCCTTTTGCGGTAAATGCAGTCACCTTTGTGGTGATGACTGTAAGCCTGATAGGTGTGTTGCAAAGTGTACTCAATAAACGCAAAATTCAGTGTGCCTGCCTGGGAGCAGTTTTTAACCTGCCCATGAGTACCGTTACCATTGTGGAGGATGCCCTGATGATTGTGATGAGCGCAGTTACTTTGGCGATCATCCTTTAAGAAACCCATTGGCTATCTAAAAAACTTTTTAAAGCTTATTTTAACAAAACAGCCCGATTTTCCTTTTTGAGCGGAAACCGGGCTATTTATATATACAAATATAAGCAATATTTTGAGGATATCCAGGCGCTATTGTACCACTTCGCTGATCTGGATAAGCGGTGTGATATTGGTGTACTTCGGGAAATCAGCTCTAATTTCGTCCACGTGTTTTGCAAGGGCAGTCTCGTAATCAGAAAGCTTGTCGAAATACAAATAACCAATTGCCAGGAACGGAACAGACACATTAGGCGCTCCACCTGCCAATCCTTTATCAATAGCGTAAATTTTGAGATTAAAGAATTTCGCCATCAGCGGCATGTGGTTCTTGGTGTAGTAGTCCATGTCAAAAGTTTTCCCTTCACCATTGGGGTAAAGGACGGTTACTTTGATCATGCCTTTTTTTACTTTGGGAGCATCAGTAGTTTGAGCTTGCAGGCAACTTACAGACATTCCCAAAAACAGGAGCATTAAAATAGCTTTTGCTTTCATTTTATAGGCTTTTAAGGTTAAATTTAAAGGTATTGAAAAAAGCCGGAATCAGCCTATCTTTCGATGGTAACGAAAATAACCGATCCGCAAAATGTTGACTTTCACATATTACGTGCTGGCGTCCGGAAACATTACACCCATGCCCGGTTGAGGTTTATACGCCAGTTAAACAGCTAAAGGTCCATTCCAAAATTACCCACTATATGTCATTTTTTTGCATGTAACCAGCATTATACATTTAAAAACCATCTTATTCCCTAACTTTGCGGTTTGCTCCGGATATAAAATACCAGGGGCCTTGGTTAATAAAAGGGGAATTTCATGTACGATATTTGTTGCATAGGGCATATTACTTTGGATAAGGTGGTGACACCACAGGCGGTTAAACACATGGCCGGTGGCACATCTTTTTACTTTTCGAGCGCCATCCGTAATATGGATGTGAGCTATACTTTGGTAACCTCTCTTGCCGAAAACGAAATGCCAACCGTTGAAGCTTTACGCGCCAAAGGCATCGAAGTACATGCATCTACCTGCGCCCATACCGTATATTTCGAAAATATTTACTCCGGCAACCAGGACCACCGCACCCAGCGTGTGCTCCAGAAAGCTGATCCTTTTACCGTAGAACAATTGCAGGGCATTGATGCCCAGATCTTTCACTTAGGTCCGCTTTTGGCCGATGATATCCCGGTTAGCCTTATCAAAGAACTAAGCGGCCGTGGCAGGGTATCGTTGGATGCGCAAGGTTACTTACGCAAGGTGGAAGATAAGAACGTGATCCCCGTTGACTGGCCCGCCAAAAAAGAAGCGCTGCAATACATTGATATTTTAAAGGTTAACGAGCACGAACTGGAAGCTTTGACCGGACTAACAGATATCAAAAAAGGTGCATTAGTACTGGCCGATTGGGGCGTGAAAGAAGTAGTGATCACCCTGGGCAGCATGGGCTCCGTAATTTATGCCGATAGTCTTTTTTACAATGTGCCTGCCTATATCCCCACAGCTGTTGTTGATGCTACGGGTTGCGGCGATACTTATATGGCCGGATATTTATACCAGCGTATCAAAGGCGCTTCGTTCCAGGAAGCAGGCGAGTTTGCAGCAGCTATGGCCAGCTTTAAAATAGAATCATCAGGGCCGTTCACTGGCACTAAAGAAGATGTGCTGAATTTACTGGAAGTAGGCGAGAAAAACGTTTGCTGTTTATAGTTAATGGGCGGTGATTCATAGATCATAGTTCATGGATCATGGTTCATAGAAGCTGCTGCAATCAAGGTTAAAATCTATAAACAACTCTTCTGATATAACTCTTCGTTATAATTCATGAGCCATGAACTATATGCTAAAACAACCACCACCTTATATTTCCCTTACATCCGTAGCACTTATCCATCCTTCGTTGCCGTTGGAGAGCCTGATCTTTACCCAATCATTGTTATGCTCCAGGATATCTACCTTGGTGCCATCGTGTAGTACAAACAAATCTTTCGACTTTAATGTGGGCTCACTTTTGATGGTAACCGAACCGCTGAAAACAATGGCCTCGTGATGACTGTCAAAATAATCGGCTTGCCTACCGGCCACAAAAATGCAAACCAGGCCTAAAAATACCAGCGCTAAAGCCGAGTAAAAAGATGCTTTTTTAATGGTTACCGATAGGGTGAAGCGATACAGGATCAGCAGCAGCGAGCCCGCTAATATCAGCAGCACGCTTAGCACTGCCAATGTGCCCAGCGAGCAGGCCAGGATAAAACCATGCCACCATTTGGTGATAAAAAACTCTGGTGCCGCTTCCAGTTTGTCGGTTGTTTTTAAGTTGGCAAGCTGGATATTGATACGGATATCCTCATCGCCTGGCGAAAGCTTGTGCGCCTTTTCGTAATACAGCAATGCCGATGGGATATCGTTGTTTTTGTAATAGGCATTACCCAAATTAAAGTAAACCGCTACCGAGCGGTAACCGCCATCAACCAGTTTCTGGTAGGAGGCTATGGCCGCCGGATATTGGGCTTTGGCATATTCTGTATTTCCTTTTTTAAATAACGCCATGGTAGCATCATCGCTAAATGCTAACAGCGGCGATATGATGAGCAATAACAAATACATCATGCGTAATAGAGTGCGTGTTGCCGGTTTCGTGTTGCCAGACACATCTGTACATCTAAAATTCGCACATCTGCACATTTGCACATCCGCACATCTGCACATCCTCATTTTACAATTTATCTTCGATATCATTGATCATGTTTTTTGCTTTGTCAAACATCTGCTGCTCTGATATACCCGATACCGGTGCATAGCGTGCCATATCGCACAGGTCAAGCGTATTCAGCAGCTCGTTGATCAGCCCTTCATCCAGCGAACGTGCTTTTAGCTCCGAAGCTATTTTTTCGCGGTTAAGATAGGCCGCGGCGATGTTCAACTTGTCGCTTAAATAACCATACAAGCCCCTGAATACATTTTCGTAAAAAGCTTTGGAGTTATTGGCTTGTAACTGCGCCTGAGCGCTGGCCAGGTGTTTGGCTGCTATTTTACCCGCTTTCCTCTTTTTTACCTCCACAATATCGCTGTTATTCTTCTCGTACCATTTGCCGTATATCAACGCGCCCAAAAACAAAAGCGGACCAAAAGCCAGTAAACTATAATATAGGGTTGAGTCGTAAAAACCTTCGCCATTTTTGGTGATATCGCCACTGGTTTTAATATAGCGGATATCCTTATTCAGCAGTTTTATATCCTGCTTATCGGCACCTGAAAAAGCGGTTACATTATTTTCCAGTGTCCCCTTGTTCACCTTTATTTTGAAGCCCTCGGTAGGCAGCGATACATATTTGCCGGTAGCCGGATCAAAATACGAAAACTTAACCGGGTCGATAGCAAAATTACCTTCGTGCCGTGGTATCAGCAGATAGTTATAGATACGGGTACCTGTTTCGCCGCTTTCTTTTTCGGCAATGGTATCCTCGGTTTTGGGGTCGTACTTTTCAAAATCGGCCGGAAAAACGGGGCTTAAAGGTTTTAACAGTTTCAGGTTCCCGGTTCCCGAAATTTTAATGCTATAGTTGATCGGCTCATTAGCCTTGATCTCTTTTTTATCTAAGGAAGTACTGATAGAGAATTTACCTACCGCGCCACCAAAGCCATCTGGTTTTCCCGGTGGTAGTGGTTTTACGTGAATAATGGTCGGCGCGCTTTTAATCTTGTATTTAACATCGTTATAGGTACCAAAAAACTGTCCGAACATATCGTCGTCGCTTGCTTTAGCGGCCTCCCGTATCACAAAAAGCATGGATATGGGATCGATGTTGATATTACCGGTATGCTCGGGGAACAGGATGTTCTTTTTCATATCGGCCACGTTGTATTTTACGCCCTTGTAAGTTTCCACATGCCAATTCGGGTTCTGATTTGGATTTTTGATTTCCTGGCTGAAAAAGCCATTCAGATCGGGGAGTTTATCCGGTTCGCTGCCTACAATAGCTACCCGGGTATATAATTTGTAGGTTAAAGTGATCTGCTCGCCCAGATACACATTACTTTTGTCCACATCGGCCCTGATGAACAGTGATTTATTAATATCAGTACCAGGTCTTTTCATAGTAACCCGGCTATCGGGAGCACTTTGTGACTGTGCTGCTGCTACAGCATTATTCTGCGGGGCAGTGGCGCCTTTTACTACTTTTATTTTCAGCGGTTTAGTATTCAGCTGCCGTCCGCCCGAAAAAATGGTTGCCGGCCCAATGGTGTAAGTACCTTCTTTTACAGCAACCAGCACATAACTAATAGCTATGCTCGAAGAAGCATTACCATTGATAACTTCCATGCTGGTTGACGTGTTTGGGCCTGACACTACCAGGAAACCGGTAAAGGAAGGGGGTGTAAAACGGTCGCCATTATTATTGATGGTAAAAGTTACTTCGAACTGCTCTGTTGTACCCACTTCTGTTTTACTTGCCGAAGCCGTAAAATGAATATCGGCAGCAAAAAGCACGCTTGTACTCAGCAGTAGTAGTAACAATATGAAGTATTTCCTTTTCATTCTTTCATTTATCTGGTTCGGGTGGCGAGGATCGAGGTTCGGGTTACGTGCTGTCCGAAGTCTCCGACTTCGGACCATTATGCCTGTAGTTTGCAACTACATAATCAAAATCTGTAGTCTGAAGACTACGAACATAGTCGTCCGAAGTCAAAGACTTCGAACAGCGCAGACTCCGAACTCAAGACTACAAACTTAAGACTTAACCTTACCATTCTTTTTCTATGTGCATTTTAGCACCTTTTTGCTTTTTATTTTTCAGCTTATCCTGCGTTTGCTTTTCGTCGTTATTCAGGGCTTCCAGCATACGTTCGGCATCCTCTTTGGACACGTTATTTGGATCGGGTTTCTGACCAGCGTTGTTTTTATTCGGATCGTTTTTATCCTGCCCGTCTTTATTATCCTTATTGTCTTTGTTGTCCTTGTTCTTATCGTCGTTCTTTTTGTCCTGATCCTTCTTATCCTTGTCCTTATTGTCTTTATTATCCTTGTTTTTATCTTTATTCTTGTCTTTGTTCTTATTATTCTTATCCTTATTTTGTTTTTGCTTCAGCTTTTCCAGCGCATAGGCCAGGTTGTAGCGGGTTTCCTCATCCTCCGGATTGTTGAGCAATGATTTTTTATACGCTGTTACACTTTCTTCCAGTTTGTTTGACTCCAGCATGGAGTTACCCAGGTTATGGTAGGCTTTGGCCAATACCTCTTTGTTCTTGCTTGATGCCGCTATCTTGCCAAACTGTTGCCCGGCATCGGCATATTTCTTTTGTTTATACAAGGCATCGCCCAGGTTAAAGTTACCGGCTACAGTTTTACCCTGTTTGCCAATAGATACCCGGTAGTTGTTTTCGGCATCCTTATAGTTTTGCTGCTGATACAGTTGATTACCCTGCCTGATATACTTTTTTTCCTGCTGGGCAAAAAGGACAGAAGCCTGCAGCACTAATATAACTACGATGATATATTGCTTCATGACTTTTTTACTTCAAATAATTTTAACGCGCTTAACCGCATATTTTTACGGTTAGATATAAAAAATTCCGCCACCAATAAGCCCAACGCTATAGCCAGGAAAAACTGAAAGCGATCTTCAAAATCTTTAAACGATTTGCTATCATATTGTTTGCGCTGAACCTTAGCTACCTGATCCATTACAATATTTAAGCCGCTGTTGGAATTGTTGGCCCTTACGTAGATACCACCGCCCGCGGCGGCTATATCCTTACCCATTTGTTCATTCAGCTTGGTGATGATTTTATTACCGGTTTCATCGACACGAAAGGTGCTGTTAGCCTCATCCGGATAAAGCGGGATAGGAGCGCCCTCTGCCGAACCCACGCCTATAACATTCACCATCACTCCCTTGCCTTTTGCTGATGACGCGGCCTCCATGGCGTTATCCTCATGGTTTTCGGCATCGGTTATCAGGATCATGGCTTTACCAGTTCCATTCTTAAAATCGAACGATTTTACGCCCAACTCAATAGCAGCGCCTATAGCCGTGCCTTGTGTGGGTACCATTCCTGTACTCACGGTATTTAAAAACAGCTTGGCTGCAGAATAATCAGTGGTCATGGGTAATTGTACATAGGCCTGGCCTGCAAAAACAATCAAACCGATACGGTCATCATGCATCCTGTCAATCAGCTGTGAGATAGCTCGTTTGGCGTTTTCCAGACGGTTTGGCGCCAGGTCACGCGCCAGCATACTGTTGGATACGTCGAGCAGTATCATCAAATCGGCGCCTTTGCGTTTTACCTCCTCCGTTTTTGAACCCAGCTGCGGATCGGCCATGCCGATGATCACAAAGGCATAGGCTACTATAAAAAAGATGAACTTGAGCCATGGCCTGGAGAATGAAACCTGCGGCATCATGAGGCGCACCACGGTTTTATCGCCCAATGAGGCAATGGCTTTCCTTTTCCAGCGGCTTACCAGAATAAACAGCAGGATAAATACCGGAATAACCAGCAACCCCCATAAAATATCTGTATGTGCAAAACGTAGCATCTTCTTGTAAATTCTAAACTCTAAATTCTAAACCCTAAGTTTTCAAGCGCACTCACCACTTACTACTCACCACTCCCTAAGTTAACGCTCCCTTAAACAGGGTATTTTTTAATAAAAACTCAAGCGACAATAAGGCCAGCGCGATGATAGCCCAGGGCAAAAACATTTCTGTTTTCCGGCGGTACTGGGTTACATCGATCTTGGCTTTTTCCAGCTTATCAATCTGTGTGTATATCTGTCTCAGTGTTTCGTTATTGGTTGCCCTGAAATATTTGCCACCGGTTATATTGGCTATTTTTGATAGCGTGCCTTCGTCGATATCAACCTTCATTCGCTGATATTGTATCCCCATTGGTGTAGGCACCGGATAAGGTGCATAACCATTGGTACCTAAACCTACGGTATAAACCCTAACCCCAAACTGTTTGGCTATCTCGGCGGCGGTAATAGGAGGAATGGAGCCTGAATTGTTTGAACCATCGGTAAGCAAAATGATCACCTTGCTTTTGGCGGTGCTGGTTCTTAAACGGTTCACGGCTGTAGCCAGGCCCATGCCTATAGCGGTTCCGTCCTCGATCATCCCGTTCTTGATATCAGAGAATACATTGATCAATACATCATGGTCAATCGTGAGCGGACACTGTGTAAAGCTTTCACCGCTGAAGATCACCAGGCCGATACGATCGTCGGGGCGGTTCTTGATAAAATCAATAGCGATATTTTTGCCGGCTTCCAGGCGATTAGGTTTAAAATCCTCGGCCAGCATACTGCCCGAAATATCGGATGCTATCATGATATCGATACCCTCAGTACTGCTATTTTGCCAACTTAATGACGACTGCGGCCTGGCAAGAGCCACAATTAAGGCAGCTATAGCCAGCGACCGTATCGCAATACCCACATGCCTGAAACGGGCTGTATAGCTTTTTTTGAAAGTAAAGCTCTTCAAAGTAGGCACACCCAGCGTACCCTGCAGCTGGCGCTGTTTCCAAACGTACCAGGCCACCATTAAGGGTATGATTAAAAACAACCAGAAAAATCCCGGATGGGCAAATTCTATTCCTTTAAACCAGCTCATTTGTTATCCTCTTGCTTTTCAATGGGTAATTGAATGGCTTGCTGCGTTCTGTTCACAAAGGCAACGGCATTATCCATGCTTTGTTCATTATCCTGTGGCAATGGTTTTTCTTTCGCAAATTTCACCAAATCGGCCAGTATCAGTACCTGGCGCAGCGCGTTGCGGTTCTCTTCAGTTATATCCATATACCGCAGATTGGCAAAGATCTCATCAGAGGTTTGCTCATGTGCTTTGATCATATAACGGCTTTCCAGATAATCACGCATAATGTCAGTAAGTTCGGTATGATATTGCTTTGTTTGCTCCTGCTGCCATAGCTTTCTGTTGCGCAGTTCGGTTAGTTTTTGCAGCGCTATCACATGAACAGGCACAACGGGCTTGAGCTCCTCAACAACCACTTCTTTTTTATTCTTTTTCCTCAGGTAATAGATCAGAAAAATTAGCCCTCCGATTATGATGGCTGCTTCTATGCTGATCACCAGGGTTAGATGATCCATCAGCCAGTCTAAAAAAGTATACTGGACAACCAGCGGCTGTTTGATGTCATAAGCGGCTTTGGTAGTATCCACTGCAACGGTGGCTACTATCAGTTTCAATGGCGCGGTTTTAATCTCAGCACCCTCGGTATGGAAGGCGTATGCCGGGATCACATATTCCCCGCTATCAAACGCGGTTATGAGGTAATGATGCCCAATAGTTTCGATACTTGCATCATTCTTATCAACTATGGTATCAGTTTTACTGCCTACGATCAAAATTCTATTGGCTATGCTGTCTGCCAGTACCGGGAATTCAACCTTGTCCTTATCCTTTATGTGCATGCGGGCAGTAAGGTGCAGCTGTGTTTGCTCACCTATTTTAATAGCTTTACGATCGAGCGTGGCTCCAACCTCCGCGGTTTGCGCACTGCTTTCGTAAACAAATCCGGTAAGCAGTATGGTTAACAGTAGCAGGTGTTTAATAAAGCACTTTATCATCTTTTGCCTTCCCGCTTTTTAAATAATGTCATTAATGGTTTCACGTATGATTCATGAGTACCAATGCTGGTAAAATCAACACCCGAGCGGCTAAAGGTTTCCCTTAGCTGACCGTTCCTTCTTAGCCCTTCGGCTTTAAAGGCAGTGCGTACCGCCTCGTCAGAAGTATTCACCCAAAGCAGTTCACCGGTTTCTTCATCCTTCATCGGGATGAGGCCCAGGTTCGGGAACTCTTCTTCGTGCTTATCATAAAGGCGCAGGGCAATCAGGTCATGCTTTTTATTGGCGATCTTTAACTCATCCTCAAAAGCCGGACTTATAAAATCGGAAATAATAAAGGCCGTACACTTTTTCTTGATGGCCCGGGTAAAGAATTTTAAAGCCTCGGCAACGTTGGTTCCCTTGCTTTCGGGCTTAAAATCGATCAGCTCACGGATGATCATCAGGATATGGCTGCGGCCTTTTTTTGGCGGAATAAACTTTTCGATCTTATCGCTAAAAAACAGCACACCCACCTTATCATTATTTTGTATGGCCGAAAATGCCAGTACCGCGCAAAGCTCGGTGGCTATATCCTGCTTTTGCTGATTTTGCGTTCCAAAGTTCTCGGAGCCGCTTACATCAACCAGCAGCATAAAGGTAAGCTCGCGCTCCTCATCAAAAACCTTTACATAAGGGTGGTTAAAACGGGCGGTCACGTTCCAGTCGATCGTGCGGATCTCATCGCCCAATTGGTATTCGCGCACCTCGCTAAAAGCCATACCACGGCCCTTAAAAGCCGAATGATACTCGCCCGAAAACAGGTGATTGCTCAACCCGCGGGTCTTGATCTCGATCTTCCTTACTTTTTTCAGCAGTTCTTTGGTATCCTTAGCCATAGTGTTTGGGGAGAGGATGGAATCAAGAGGTAAGAGTCAAGAATCAAGACAAAAATTTAAATTCTTGTCGTAATACATTCTTGTTTTTTGATTCTTATCTCCTGATTCTTGACTCTTATCTCTTGATTCTTTTCTTAAGGTACTTCTACCACGTTCAATATCCCTGTAATAATATTTTCACTGGTGATGTTCTCTGCCTCGGCCTCATAGCTTAGACCGATACGGTGACGCAGTACATCATGACAAATAGCGCGCACATCCTCGGGGATCACATAGCCCCTGCGTTTGATGAACGCGTAGGCTTTTGCAGCCAGCGCCAGGTTGATGCTGGCCCTTGGCGACGCTCCAAAAGTGATCAGGTTTTTATAGTGCGCAAGCTTGGCCTGCTCGGGGAAACGGGTAGCAAAAACAATGTCAATAATGTATTGCTCTATCTTCTCGTCCATATATACTTCCCTTACAATTTTTCGGGCGCGCACAATTTCCTCCGGTTTGATGATGGGCGATGGCTTTGGCATGCCGCCTGGCAATATATTGGCTCGGATGATGCGTTTCTCTTCTTCCTTATCCGGATAGTTGATCACCACCTTCAGCATAAAACGGTCAACCTGTGCTTCGGGCAGCGGATAGGTACCTTCCTGCTCAATCGGGTTCTGGGTAGCCAGTACCAGGAAAGGGTTTGGCAATGGGAAGGTATTGTCGCCAATAGTTACCTGGCGTTCCTGCATCGCTTCCAGCAGCGCGCTTTGCACTTTGGCAGGCGCACGGTTGATCTCGTCGGCCAGGATAAAGTTGGAGAACAGCGGACCTTTACGCACAATGAACTCTTCTTTTTTCTGGTTGTATATCATCGTACCCAGCAAATCGGCGGGTAAAAGATCGGGGGTAAACTGGATCCGGCTGTAATCGGCCTGTATGGCTTTGGCCAGCGTATTGATGGCCAGCGTTTTTGCCAGTCCCGGAACACCTTCCAAAAGGATGTGCCCATCGGCAAGCAAACCGATCAGTAATCGCTCCACCATATATTTTTGCCCGATGATCACTTTATCCATCTCCAGTTTCAGGAGGTCGATAAAAGCGCTTTCTCTTTGTATCATTTCATTCAGCGCCCTGATATCGGTTGAATACGATAAGCTACCAGGTACAGTGCCTGATGAAACGTTTTCAGTATTACTTTTTAATTCTTCCATGCTTCTTTTTTGTTCGGTAGGCAAACTTACTCACACTAACATTTTTTCGCCAAAAAAAATGCCCGCTTAAATGTTAAAAATTGTTAAATCTTTGTCGTTCGCGGTAAATATATAAGTTTTTGTCAGCCTAAAGCTCAAAGCCTAAAGCCATTATTATATAAAAAGAAGCTTTAATGACATCTATCGACTTGTTTAGTTGAATGCAAATCAAATTGCTGCGCGTAATCGATTCACCCCAGCATCATTTTTTTAACCCCGCAATGACGGATTTTATATTTTCCATATACCCTCTTTGCGCCGAAGGCGGAGAGAGGGATGTCGAGCGCAGCGATGACAGGGTGAGTCGACACCACGCGGAAATTTGAATTGCACCCGTTTTGCTGTGTTTTTTAAAACAGAACGATTTGGCTAACTTTAAAATCCATTTTAAGAATATCCATGTATAAAAAATATTTATCCTTCATCCTGTCTCTTGGCACCCTATTTTTCTCAGGCATCGCTTACAGTCAAACCGCATTCAAAAACATCCCTCTTCCGCCGAACATCAGCAGTGTGAACGAAGAATTTTCGGGCATGACCCTATACGCCGGCAGGGTTTACCTTGAACCGCAATACGGTAGTCATAAGGAAACCAAACTCGATGGTGATTTTTTTATTTACAGCCTGCTGGCTGATAGCGTTGGCCGTGTGATTGACGGTAAAGACACCGCGTTAACCGCTTACCGTCCCGTCCGTGTTAAAAACCTGGATAAATTGCCCGACTCTGTAAAAACTTATTATGAAGGTTTTGAGGCGATAACCATTGTCAATAATATAGCATACCTGTCTATCGAAACCAACGATACTTACGACTATTGCTTTCTGCTCCGGGGAGTCCTGGACACCCTGCAAAACACCATCACTATTGATCCCCTGCATTTTGCAACGCTTAAAAGACCTTTGCGTATCAACAACGCCGGTTTTGAAAGCGTTACCTGGCTGCCTAAAGAGAAAAAACTACTGGCTTATTACGAGTACAACGGCATGACCAGCGGCGGTAAGGGTTATTTAATTGATACCTCTTTTCAGAGAGCGCCACAAGCTATAAAAGTACCATTTCTTTATTTCAGGATAACGGATATCACCGCTACCAAAAAGGATAATATCTATGGCATCAATTACTTCTGGAACGGTGATTATGATGCTTACCTGAATAACGACCAGCTTAAAAATCAGGAAGAAAATATAGAAACAACCATTCCCGACCTGAAGGATAACATCACCCAAAACCCGGATTACCTGAAAAAGAAAAGCACCAGCTATGGTCGTATCGTAGTGCTTAAAAACCGGAAGGATAAACATTGGAAACAGGTAACCTCGGCATTCCCCGCACCAAAAAATAACTGGGAGGGTATAGCACTTTACCGTGACGGCGCGCTGATTATTACTGATGCTAACAGAAGCAACAAACAGTTGACTACGTTTGGATATGTGAAATTTTAATGTGCAGATGTGCGGATTTCAGATGTGCAGATAAAGGATATCAGATTAACAAATAATTTAAATATTCTTCTTAAAAAAACATTTGCATATCTGCACATCTGAAATCCGCACATCTAACTTCAATGCTTATCGCCAAAGCCAAACTCTTTATAGGTATTGGGTGCACTATCCGCATTTTTAAAGGCGAAGGTGAATGTGGCACCCCAGCTTTCAAAATCGGCATTTTTATCGGTCGATCTTACTACGTGTACCGAGCTGATCATGTATACCCCTTCGCGGCTCAGTTTAAAATAGACTTGTCCCTGGGCATCAGAGCTTAGTTTTTGCGGGAATACATTACCATTTATAGTACGGGTGTACACAATTACCACCGCATCTTTTAATGGTTTCCCTTTAAATAATATCTGGGCGGTTACATCATCGCCATAGCTGGCTTTATATGGATTTTGCTGTATCACTATTTCATAAGTTTCGCCCAGCGGTTTATCAAAATCTTTGCCGTTGGGTTTATCAACCGCTATCAGCGTTTTTAAATACCGGTTTGTTTTTTCGACAAAGTATTGTTGATTGCTGTTCTTAGCATCCTCGGCTATTTTATCCAAACCTTCGTTATCCAGATATTTCAGGAATTTATTTCTTTCCGATTCAATGCTTTCGCTTTTCACCATCTCAATGAGGGCTAACCCGCTATTCTCCAACCTGTAATTCAACACATTTGCCGATGTATCTTTTGGGGCCTGACTCAGGTCGGTTTTTTTTGATCCTTCATAAAGCATAAACTTAGAAACCTTGGCATCTTTATACCGGTATTCGGCGTCTTTTTGAAAATCATTACCGCTTAACAGGTGCAGGCTGAGCTTGTCGCCTTTTTTCATGTTAAAGGATTCCGGCAGCAAAAAATAATCCTGTGAGCTGGCGGCAAACCCAATGATCAGCAAGAGCGCGAGGAGTAAAAGTCCGTTTCGTTTCATAGTTATTAGATAGGATTACCAAACATACAAAGTTTTAAAAACTTCAGTAGTTTTACACTATGATTTTTGACCGCAAAAGCCTGAATAACGAAAATTTAACATTTTTTTACAAAAAACTGTTGCTGCCTCGCCTCATTGAGGAGAAGATGCTGATCCTTTTACGCCAGGGCCGCATTGGCAAATGGTTTTCGGGAATAGGGCAGGAAGCTATTGCCGTGGGCAGTACGCTGGCCATGCAAAACGATGAGTATATATTGCCCATGCACCGCAATCTGGGTGTTTTTACCACCCGGGATATCCCGCTTTCCCGGCTGATGGCACAATGGCAGGGCAAGCCTTCGGGTTTTACCAAGGGGCGCGACCGCTCTTTCCATTTCGGCACGCAGGAATATAAGATCATCGGGATGATATCGCACCTGGGGCCGCAGCTGGCCCTGGCAGATGGTATTGCCCTGGCCGATGTTTTAGCAGACCGGAAAAGGTCAACCCTGGTATTTACCGGCGAGGGCGCAACCAGCGAAGGCGATTTTCATGAGGCCCTCAACATCGCATCGGTTTGGAAACTGCCGGTTGTATTTTTAATCGAGAACAACGGCTACGGTCTTTCGACCCCGGTAAACGAACAATACAATTGTTTAAAATTGGTTGATAAGGCTGTAGGATACGGTATAGAAGGCCGCCGCATTGATGGCAACAACATCCTGGAGGTTTATCATACTATCAAGGAGATCAACGAGAGTATCCGTGAAAACCCAAGGCCGGTACTGCTGGAGTGTATGACCTTCCGGATGCGCGGGCATGAGGAGGCTTCGGGAACCAAATATGTTCCGCAGAATTTGTTTGAATGGTGGGCCGGTAAAGACCCGGTGGCTAATTTCGAGCAGTATTTACTGGACGAAGGCGTGATCCGCCCGGAATGGATCCCGGTATTCAAAAAAGAGATCACCACGCTTATTGAAACAGAATTTGAAAAGGTTTATAACGAGGCAGATATAGTACCGGATATAGCAACCGAAGTGCGTGACATGTACCAGCCTTACCAGTTCCCGGCAGCACAACCGGCAGCCACTCCCGTAACACATAAGCGCTATATTGATGCCATAAGCGATGGCCTGCGCCAGGCCATGCGCAAACACCCCAACCTGGTGATCATGGGTCAGGATATTGCCGAGTATGGCGGCGCCTTCAAAATAACCCAGGGCTTCGTGGAGGAATTTGGCAAGCCCCGTGTGCGCAACACGCCTATTTGCGAATCGGGCATCGTAGGTGCAGGCATGGGTCTGGCACTGAATGGTTATAAGGCCATTGTTGAAATGCAGTTTGCTGATTTTGTTACCTGCGGCTTTAACCAGATTATTAACAACCTGGCCAAAACACACTATCGCTGGGCGCAGGCGGTTGATGTGGTGGTGCGGATGCCTACAGGAGCCGGAACAGGAGCAGGGCCATTCCATTCGCAAAGCAACGAGGCCTGGTTTACTAAAACTCCAGGACTTAAAGTAGTTTACCCCGCTTTCCCGGCAGATGCCAAGGGTTTATTATTGGCCGCTATTGATGACCCAAACCCGATTATTTATTTTGAACACAAATACCTGTACCGCAGCATCAGTGGCGATGTGCCCGACAATGATGTGCTGATAGAAATAGGCAAGGCCAATGTGGTAAAGCAAGGCACACAAGCCAGCATCATCACCTTTGGTCTGGGTGTACACTGGGCTTTGGAATATGCCGAAAAACATCCTGAGCGATCCCTCGAAATTATTGACCTGCGCAGCCTGCTGCCATGGGATCATGAAGCGGTAGAAGAAAGCGTAAAGAAAACAGGTCGGGCACTGGTATTACATGAAGATACCCTTACCAGCGGTTTCGGGGCCGAGATAGCCGCCCACATAGCCGAGCATTGTTTTAAATGCCTGGACGCACCCGTAATGCGCTGCGGCAGCCTGGACACCGCCATCCCCATGAACAAAGCCCTGGAAGACCAGTTTTTGGCAAAAGCAAGGCTGGATGAAACGATGGAGAAGCTGCTGAGCTATTAGCCGACACCGGATGTCATGCTGAGCTCGTCAAAGCATAGTGGGCAGGCCTCTGCGCACGACCCTTCGACTGGCTCAGGGTGACAGGCCTTCATGGCTAAAAAAATACGTCATTGCAATGACGCTTTTTATAGTTTTTTGTATCGAATTGACTGGTAGGTATTTTATTTAATACCCAATTTGGTTTTAACCGAAGCCGTAAGATCGGAACCTTCATTAGAAACAAGCAACGCTGAGCCTTGTGAAGAATCAAATACATAGGTAATACCTTTTTCTTTGGCTACGTCATTAACCGCGGCGCGGGCCTTATCGGTTATCGGTTTTATCAATTCGTTTGATTTAGCTTCTACCTGTTGCTGTGCATTGGCCTGGTAATCCTGCATCTTTTTTTGCAGCCCCTGCAGTTCCGTCTGCTTTGCTGTCTTATCGGCGTCGCTCATGGTTTTGCTTTGATCCTGATAAGCTTTTCCCTTGGTTTGCAAATCATTGTTCATAGCGGTTAACTGGGTAACAAATTGCTTTTGATAGGCATCCATCTGGGGCTTAATAGTTTTAGCCTCGGGCATCTGACTAACAATTGCCTGAAAATCAACATAACCGATCTTGGATTGCGCATTTGAAAATTGACCAATAAACAATAGGCTTAAAGCAAGCAGGGTAACTTTGAATAGTTTTCTCATGTTCAGTAATTTTTATTTATTAGAGAAAACTGAAACGAATTGATTAGAAAATTGTTTTACTTAAAGTTAAAACATAGAATCTATGTGAGTGAATTCGATAATAAAGAAGATCGAATACGCACCCGTTCCTTAGCATCCTTATGTTTATATTAACGCCCACCAGTTATCAATACCAGTGGCAAAATCTAATATTTCTGGTAGTTCTTCGCCCCACAATATCTTTTTTGGGCAACTGTAATTAACTTTATAGGGAATTATTTTATTTTGATCTCCCCGAAGGTTCTTTGTCCGGATAAGATAGGTTTTATTAACTCTATTAAGCTTTAGCAATTTAGAAAGTCGGTTCCAGTTTTCTTTAAAAGAATCCGTCTCAATAATTCCGATCAATTCTTTATATCCTTTCAGATATTTTATATCTGTACACAGGTATATTTTTTCATCGTTTGTCGGGTCAAGTGCTACTATGCAACAGTAGAAAATCTCATTATCGTCATTTGTACAAAAAGATTTTAAAATATTATCATACCAGTCGATGGTAAGCTCACTTACAAATCGCATGTATTCATTCTATTATTTTGGTTCAAATGTATTGTTGCTAAGCATCTATGTATATTTACATCCCCTTATTGATCGCTTCATAAATCACATCCTGTATCCTTGGTCTGATGTTGAGGCTGCCCAGTTTGTTGCTTACATTGGGATGTACCCGGTTGCTTAGGAATACGTATACGAGGTTATATTTCGGATCGACCCAGATACAGGTGCCTGTAAAGCCGGTATGTCCGTAGGTTTGCGGTGATGCCAGTTTAGATGGGTAATGCCTGTCGGCTATAGGGTCCCAGCGGTCAAAACCCAGCCCCCGGCGGCTCACCGCCGATTGCTTGGAAGTAAACAGATCAACTACTTCGGGTTTAAAATACTGAGTGCCGCCATAAGTACCCCGGTTCAGCAGCATCTGGTACATAATAGCTACATCATTGGCGCTGCCAAAAAGCCCGGCATGGCCAGCTACCCCACCCATGAGGGCCGCAGTTGGGTCGTGCACATAGCCATCCAGCAAGCTCTGGCGGTATTCCTGGTCGTTCTCGGTAGGTGGTATCTGGTTTTGGTTAAAACGGTACAACGGTAAAAATCCTGCGGTTTGCATCCCCAGCGGTTTGTAAAATTGCTGCTGTACATACACATTCTCGGGCACCGATGTAATATTTTCCAGCACCTCCATCATAAACAGCATACTCACATCGCTGTACACGTATTGTCCGCGTGTTTTTAATGGCGAGCTCAGCATTTCCGGAAACATCACGTCTTTATAATAATCTTTCCGCAAAAAATAATGATCCGATACCCGGGTTGGGTAAGCCGCGGATGAATCGGTACTATGATCTGCCGGCTTCACTATGTCAAAGCCTTTTATATCCGGTATCAGACCTGCCTGGTGCATCAGCAACTCCTTTATCTGGATATTATTCTTATTACTATTTTTAGTTTGGGGCAGATAGTCACTCAGGGTGGCCTCCAGGTTTAGCTTACCCTCATCTGTGAGTTTCATAGCCTCTACAGTGGTAGCGGTTATTTTGGTCATGGATGCCAGGTCAAAAATATCCGTTATCTGATCGGGAATGGTTTTGTCGTAGGTATGATAGCCGTAAGCCTTATTAAATATCACCTTACCATCCTTGGCCACCAACACCACACAGCCTGGGGTAGCATGTTCGGCAATAGCTTCGCGGGCAATGTCATCGATACCAGTTAAGTTATTAGCGTTAATACCGGCATCTTCCGGAACGGTATATTGCAGCCTGATCTTATCGGTAATAAAACCCATGCCTGCTGCAAATTGCGGCGAATAGGTACGGGTGAGCTTTTGCGTTATAGGTAAACCTCCGAAAATGGCCTGTGCGCTGTATAACGCGGCAACAGCTGTTAAGCGCTCGCTCCATAAAATGGGTGCGGCAACAGTGTTTAGCTTATTTAAAATAGCGCCGCCACCAAACGCCGCCACGATCACATTTTTGAGTTTTTGGGTACTGTTGATAAAATCAATAACCTGCGGATTGTTCAGATCAGCATCGGTTACCTGCAGGATGATGGTGTTATACCATTTCAGATCGGCAGATAGATCGGCCAATGTTTTTGCACCGCTGTAAGTACGACCATCAAACGCCTGCACTTTGCTGTATTTATTAAGCAAACTATCAAACACACCAGCGTACTGATTAGAGAAATGAACGCTGGCTATTTTTAACTGATCAAGGTCTTTCAGCGGCAGCAGGTATTTACTGTTGTTAAATAAAACAGTGGAGTGTTCAACCAGCCGTTCTTCGTTTATATATGCCTGCCCGGTTGGTATAATTGGTGGTATTTGTGCGCAGGCCGTATTTAATAAGGTAAACCCAAACAACACAAAGGGGATACAGCCCCATTTATTTTTTATCATATACTTTAACTCCGTTTATATAAGTACTGGTCACTTTAACTTTTGGCAATTCGGCGCCTTTTATTTTCATGATATCCTTATTCAGTATCACAAAATCGGCATATTTACCAGGCTCCAGGCTGCCTTTTTCTTTCTCTTCAAAATTGGCTTTGGCAGCCCATATGGTTATACCCCTTAATGCCTCGGTACGGGTTAGGGCATTCTCGGGTTGAAAACCCCTTTCAGGAAAACCCTTCATGTCTTTACGTTCCACTGCTGCATAAAACGTATACATGGGGTTTATATTCTCTACCGGAAAATCTGTTCCCAAAGGTATCCAACCATTTTGTTTTAATAATTGTTTATACACATAAGCCGATTTTAAACGCTCCTCTCCCAATCTTTTACCCGCCCAGTACATATCGGATGTAGCATGAGTGGGCTGCACCGAAGGGATGATGCTGTTGTCCCCAAATAGTTTAATATCCTGGGGCGAGAGCACCTGGGCGTGTTCAATACGCCAGCGACGGTCGTTCTTCCCTTTCAGTACAGAGGCGTATATTTTCAGCATCACCCGGTTGGCCGAATCGCCAATGGCATGGGTAGCCATCTGAAAGCCTTTGTCATAAATTTTTTTGGCTACCTCTTCAAAATGCTTTTGACTGCTTAGTAAAAAGCCCTTCCAGTTTTTTTGATCATTGTAGGGTTGCAGTAAACAAGCCCCTCTTGAACCCAATGCACCATCAGCATAAACCTTAAAGGCCCTTACATTCAAACCTGGCGTTTTATAGGCACCACGCTTAAACAGGTATTCGTAATTTTCTTCTCTATCGGCCAGCATAACGTACATGCGCATTTTTAATGATCCTTTGTGCTGCAGTTCGGCAATGGTATTTATCATGGTATAAGGTAGGCCGCAATCGTCCACGGTAGTTAATCCCACGGCAAAACAGTTTTTTTGAGCTGCCAGCAGGGCGTCCTCTGTTACCTGGCCGGTTGGCTCAGGGATTTTTCGGGTTACTATCCCCACGGCATTATCTACCAGGATGCCAGTAAGTTTACCATTAATAGTTTCTATTTCACCACCGTTAATGGTTTGGCCAGGCTTAACACCGGCAATGTTCAGCGCTGCCTGATTGGCTATGGCGGCATGCCCGTCAACGCGGCTCAGTATCACGGGTCTTACCGGGAACAGCGAATCGAGCTTAGCTTTGTTGGGGAATTGTTTCAGAGTCCAATCATTCTGATCCCAACCTTGTCCGGTTATCCAGCCATCGGTATTCCGAACCGAATAGGTCTGCACCGAATCGATCACTTCATTCCAGCTGTGTGTACCTGTCAGGTTAACTTCCTGCAAACCCAATCCGTAGTCATAAAAATGTGCATGTGCATCAATAAAACCAGGATATACAGGCGCACCTTGCGCATCAACCACTTCTTTGGCCAGGTATTTTTGTTCCAGCGTATCAGCATCACCCACCGCCAGTATTTTTCCTCCTTTTACCACAATGGTATTGGCAGTGGTAAAGGAACTATCAACCGTATAAACTACGGCGTTTTTAACCAAAAGGTCGGCATTGTACTCTTTTTGCTTGCAGGCTACCGCGAAAAGGAGCAGTGCTGGCCATAATTTCTTCATAAACTAAATTTTTGTAAAGGATAGAATAAGGATTTTTGGAGCAAGGAACAAAGATTTTAGAGAAAAGAACAAGATTGCCATATTTTTGCCCCTTATTCCTTCATCTTTATCCTAAAAGTCCTTAATCCAAAAATCTTTATTCCGTCATCCTTTTCATATACAATTATCAAATCATAAAGTTATGCCTTCAAATATTTAATTTAGCATCGAATTCGAAATTGGAGGGATTTTTTTTAGATGTCAGATATCATACAGCTTTTACCGGATGCCGTTGCCAACCAGATTGCCGCTGGCGAAGTGGTGCAACGCCCCGCATCTGCCGTAAAGGAATTAGTGGAGAACGCTATTGACGCCGGGGCCGGAAAAATTCAGCTCATTGTAAAGGACGCGGGTAAATCATTGATACAGGTTATTGATGATGGCTGCGGCATGAGCCTTACTGACGCGCGCATGTGTTTTGAGCGCCATGCCACCTCAAAAATACGCAAGGCCGACGATCTGTTTGCTATACGCACCATGGGTTTCCGGGGCGAGGCTATGGCCTCTATAGCCGCTATTGCCCAGGTTGAAATGAAAACCCGCCGCCATGAGGACGAGCTGGGTACCTGCATTTTTATCGAAGGCTCCGAAGTAGTAAGCCAGGAGGCTTGCCAGGCAGATACCGGTACCTCTATATCGGTTAAAAATCTTTTTTATAATACACCCGCCCGCCGCAACTTTTTAAAAAGTAACCCGGTAGAGATGCGCCATATTATCGACGAGTTTCAACGGGTGGCACTGGCTAATCCACAAATATTTTTTACCCTGCACCATGACGGGCAGGAGGTTTACCACTTGCCGGGAGCCGCATTAAAGCAGCGTATAGTACACTTGTTTGGCAATAACTATAACCAACGCCTGGTACCTGTGGAGGAAGATACCACTATTATTAACCTGCGCGGTTTTGTAGGCAAACCCGAGTTTGCGCGTAAAACCCGGGGCGAGCAGTTCTTTTTTGTAAACAACCGCTTTATCCGCGATGCTTATTTGAACCACGCGGTGCTTACTGCTTTTGAAGAGTTGCTGCCTGATGATAGTTTCCCTTTTTATGTGCTGTTTATTGATATCGATCCATCACATATAGATATCAACGTGCACCCTACCAAAACCGAGATCAAGTACCAGGACGAAAAGGCTATTTATGCCATTATCCGCTCGGCGGTAAAGCGCTCATTAGGGCGGTATAACATTACCCCAAGCCTTGATTTTGACCAGGAAAATAGCATTGAACACCTGATAACACCCAAGCCATTTGAGGAGATAGTGGCGCCGACGATATCCTTCAACCCCGATTTTAACCCTTTTGCCTCTGAGAAAAAACCGGTACGCGAACATCCTTTTTTAAGGGAGGATGGTGGTTTTAGAAACAACCCTATCCCCAAAAACTGGGATACCTTGTACGAGATCAGCAAAAAAGAGGATAACCTGCAGCATGAACTGCACCAGGAAGAGCGCATTGCGGTTAATGAGCAGGAAGTAGCTAAATCAAGCGAACGGGCTTTGTTCCAGATCCATAACCGCTTTATCTTGTCGCAAATTAAATCAGGTTTTATGCTCATTGGACAGCAGGCCGCGCATGAACGTATTTTGTACGAGCGTTTTTTACAGCAACTGCAAAATCACTCGGGCGTGAGCCAGCAAAGCTTATTCCCCCAATCGGTAACACTAAACGGTGCCGATTTTGAGTTATTGAAAGAGCTTTTGCCTGATATCCGCTCACTGGGCTTTGACATCCGTGAGTTTGGTAAAAATACCGTGGTGGTAGAAGGGATACCCGCCGAGCTGAGCAATGTGGGTGAGCATGAGTTGCTGGAGCATTTGCTGGAAGGCTTTAAAAACAATATGGCCATTTTAAAACTGGACAAGCGAGATAACCTGGCCCGGTCATTAGCCCGCAACGGGGCCATTAAAACCGGCACCAAATTATCATTGGAGGAGATGAACCAGCTCATCGATCAGCTTTTTGCCTGCGAAACACCAAACCAGGCATTGAACGGTAAGCCCGTAATCAGTACCTTTACCATGGCCGAGCTTTTAGAACGATTTGAAAAATAGCCCGACACGGCTTTTATTTATACTATGAACAGTCAATCACCATTTGCCAATATACCGCCGGTTGTAAAAAACCTGCTCATTATTAATATCATATTTTTTATAGGTTCTCTCACACTGGAAAAATTCATCCCCGATGTGTTTAAATATCTGCCGGTGTATTACTTTAACTCACCAAATTTCAGATTATGGGAAGTTATAACCTACATGTTTATGCATGGAGGATTCGCACACATTTTCTTCAACATGTTTGCACTATTTTCTTTTGGCCCTATTGTGGAGTATTCCATCGGTTCAAAAAGATTTCTTAATTTTTATTTCATTTGCGGCATTGGAGCTATTGTGTTTCAAACACTGGTTCAGGCTTATGAGGTACATGCAATAACGGGCGCATTCACCATAAGTCACCCCAGCCTGCCAGAATCTTTTGCAGCATATGGAGACCAGGGTCAAAAGTTAGCCGAAATATATTATGTTCCTATAGTTGGCGCATCAGGTGCCATATTTGGGTTGTTAATTGCCTTTGGCATGCTTTATCCCAATATGGAATTGATGATCATGTTTATCCCGGTACCTATTAAAGCAAAATACATTATACCGGTGTATGTGGTATTAGAGCTATTTTTGGGTGTAAAACAGTATTCGGGCGATTCGGTAGCACATTTCGCGCATTTAGGCGGAGCACTGATCGGTTATATTATGGTAAAAGTATGGCGTTTGCAAAGACCAAACAATTTTTATTAATATCGGTAGTTATCCAATAAACGGAAGTATAATTTATGAGTACCCTTTGGCAAAATATTCAGTACAAGATGCTGCGGTCGGGCAATAAGCTCAACCTGCTCATTGGTATTAACGTAGCCGTTTTTTTACTCATCAATGTTTCGGCTATCCTGGAACAACTACTTTTTACGGGTTTTGGTAATAGTAGAATATTAATATTCGCGATCGAATACCTGCGTATGCCGGCCTCTTTTCCCAAATTGCTTGCCCACTTCTGGACACCCATTACCTACATGTTCATGCATGATGGCGTTTTGCACATCTTGTTTAACATGCTTTGGCTTTACTGGATGGGGCAGATATTTGAAGAGTACCTGGGCAATAAGCGCACCATCGGCCTGTATATTATGGGGGGCCTTGCGGGTGCATTATTCTATCTGCTGGCTTATAATCTATTACCAGCGTTTACCAGCCTGCACGCTGCCGACTCTGCTTTAATTGTGGGGGCCTCTGCCAGCGTTATGGCTATTGTAGTGGCTACCGCCACGCTGTTGCCCAACTACACTATATCATTAATCCTGTTTGGCCCGGTAAAGTTAAAGTGGCTGGTATTTGTTATCCTGGTGATTGATTTTTTGGGTGTTGTTGGCCCTAACGCGGGCGGCGAAATAGCCCACCTGGGCGGCGCCCTGCTGGGCTTTGTTTATATTAAACAATTACAAAAGGGGCATGATTGGATAGGCAGTATCGGCAATCTATTTAAAGCCAGGCCCAAACTGAAAGTAGCAGCTAAAAACTTCAATAAAAACAGCCCTGAGTATCCCCGTCAGGATGAAATTGACCGTATCTTAGATAAAATATCACAATCGGGTTATGACAGCCTGACCAAGCAGGAAAAAGAAATTTTATTTCGCGCAAGCAATAATGAAAGTTAAACGCAAACAAAGCTTTATAGGTAAAATACTTTTATGGATAAACCTATTGTTATGTGTTGCTTTACTGATGAGTTATTTGGCGCCTCATGTTGACCCCAGAAAGGTTTGGATTTTCGCTTTTTTTGGCCTGGCCTACCCTGTACTACTTATCTTTAACCTGATTATGCTTGCATACTGGCTGTTACGTCGTCGCTGGCAGTTCCTGTTGTCTTTTATTACTATTCTATTGGGCTACAATGTTTTGTTCAACAATATTGGTTTCAGATTAAGCGCTGAGGAGACTGCAAAGCCCGCCGCGGAAAATGCCATTAGGGTAATGACCTATAACGTGCATAACTTTAAACGATACGGGGCTTCCAACGATATATCAACCAAGCATCAAATTCTGACACTTATTAGTCAGCAGCAGCCCGATATTATTGGATTTCAGGAGTTTTATACTAAAAACAAGGGCCAGTTTGAGATGCGCGATTCACTGATCAGGATCATAGGGGCCAGCAATTTTTATTTCGAACCTTTTAACTTTAATAGTACCGAGGCTATTGGTATGGCTATTTTCTCAAGGTTCCCGATAGTGAACAAAGGATTGATCCGACTTACAGACACCCACTCCGAGAACCAGTGCTTATTTGTTGATGTAAAAAAAGGGAAGCAGATCTTTCGCTTTTATAGCATTCATCTGCAGTCCATCCGCTTTGATCCCGAGGACTATAAATACCTGGACAGTGTATCCAAAAAAGGAAAAACGGATATGCAATCAACCAAACGTTTGGGAGGCAAGCTGAAAATTGCTTTTGGAAAAAGAAGCGAGCAGGTTTTTAAGGTCAAAGAACATGCCGCCAAATGCCCGTACCCTTATCTTATTTCGGGCGATTTTAATGATACACCAACTTCGTTTGCGGTTAATCAGATGGCTAAGGGACTAAAAAACGCGTTCCGACAGAAAGGATCAGGGTTCGGTCGCACCTATAATGGCGATTTTCCGAACTACCAGATCGATTATATTATGGCCAGCCCGCAGTTCGACGTAGCCACTTACAAGATCATTGAGAAAAAACTATCTGATCACTACCCCCTGCGCAGCGATGTAGTACTCAAGTAAAGAAGCAAGAGATTAGAGTCAAGAATCAAGATTTAAGAAAATCCCAGGATTATTTTACATCCTCTTGATTCTTGACTCTAATCTCTTGCTTCTATAAGTTACCATGAAATTGAAAAAATCGTAAGTTTGCGCTCATGCAACAAAATTTGTTTGTTTACAATACTTTAACCCGTAAAAAGGAAAAATTTAAGCCACTTAACCCGCCCCATGTGGGCATGTATGTATGTGGCCCTACTGTTTACAGTGATGTGCACCTGGGCAACTGTCGTACTTATATATCTTTCGACCTTATTTTCAGATATCTTACTCAAATCGGGTATAAGGTACGTTACGTTCGTAATGTGACTGATGCCGGTCACCTGGAAGGCGATGCCGGCGATGAAGGAGAAGACAAAATATCAAAAAAAGCAAAAATAGCACAGCTGGAACCCATGGAAATTGTACAAAAGTACACCGTTGGCTTTCATGATGTTATGCAAATATTTAATACGCTGCCACCCAGCATTGAACCAACCGCTACCGGCCATATTATTGAGCAGATAGAAATGGTAAAGGTGATACTTGAAAAAGGATATGCCTATGAGGTTGATGGTACGGTGTATTTTGATGTGGAGAAATACAACAAAAGCAAAAACTATGGCATACTGAGCGGCCGTAATCTTGAAGATCTGTTAAACAATACCCGCACCCTTGGCGGTCAGGACGAAAAACATGGCAAGCTTGATTTTGCCCTGTGGATAAAAGCCAAGCCGGAGCACCTGATGAAGTGGCCATCACCCTGGAGCGTTGGTTTCCCGGGCTGGCACCTGGAGTGCTCGGCCATGAGCCAGAAATACCTGGGTAACCAGTTTGATATACACGGCGGCGGTATTGACCTGGTGCCAACCCACCATACTAATGAAATTGCCCAGCATGAGGCCTGCTGCGGTGTAAACCCAGCCAATTATTGGGTGCATACCAATATGCTTACGGTGAACGGGCAAAAAATGTCAAAATCATTAGGCAACAGTTTTTTACCGCATGAGCTTTTTACCGGTAATAATTCTATCCTGAATAAAGGCTACAGCCCCATGACCGTGAGGTTTTTTATGCTGCAAGCCCACTACCGCAGTACGCTTGATTTTGGTAACGAAGCTATGGAAGCGTCTGAAAAAGGCTTCAAACGCTTAATGAATGCCTTTGCACTACTTAACGGCTTAAAGACAAGCAGCACCACCGAAATTGAAATAGAACCCCTGTTACAGCGTTGCTACGCGGCCATGAACGATGATTTTAACAGCCCTGTGCTTATTGCCGAGCTGTTTGAGGCATCACGCATTATTAATTCGGTTCATGATGGCAAGATGAAGATAGATGAAGCCAATTTGCAGCTGCTTAAAACCTTAATGAACACTTTTGTGCTAGATGTATTGGGATTAAAGGATGAACAAGCCGCCAATGATGACCTGCCGAATGTACTAAACCTGATAGTTGAGCTCCGGGGCGAGGCTAAGATCAATAAAGATTATGCCATGTCTGATAAAATACGCGATGGCCTGGCCCGCATAGGTTTTCAGCTCAAGGACAGTAAAGACGGTACACACTGGAGCAAATCCTGAGCTAATAAAGCGAATTGTAATAGTTAAACAACTTAGCTAAGGCCGCATCATTTTTATAGTCAACGGTATTAGTTTTCAAATAAGCTTGTATCTCTGTGCTTTTATTGGCCATAGCGGCGAGGATACTTTTTTGGCTTGGCTTTATACGGACGATCTTGTTATCAGCATATAGATAATAAAGATCAGTAAATGCAAATGTTTTGGTAACTGTTGCCGAATTAAAAGCCTGATCGGTACGTATTGCTTTCCGATAGTGCCTTAATAACTGCATTTTGCCAGAAGCAATTACCTGGTAAAATGAGGTCGTTGTTTGCACATCAATAGCCGGGTAACCGCTGTTAAACACCAAAGGGAGGATGTTACTTTCATTAATGAATGAATTGGTTAGTGTAAACCCTTTAACCGGATCAACAAAATACATGGCAGTCGAATCACCTTTATGCTGAAATAAAAGCACATCCTTCACCAGGTCATATTTCACTCTGATGGTTGCTTTTTTTCCATTTACAAAGTCAATATTTCCATCGGCCCAGCTATTGATCAGGAATGGATTGCCTTCAACTTCAGTATAGGATTGCTCCATATATGGTTTACCCTGCAGGTCATGTATATATTGAGCATGGGCTGCTAAACAAGCCGACACCATAGCTATTAAACAAGCGATAAATTTGTTCATTGCAACGTAATTTTTATAAATATGCACATAATGCTTTTTTTAATCAAAACATAATCAGCGCTATGGGGTTAATAAGTTTTAAATTGAAGGCATTTACTTAATATTTTGCCCTTAGGTATCAGTTTTTGCATGATTAGCTCCGCTCAGTTACAATTAAATATCAACCCTTTCGTTTCAGATATGAACCTGTTTAGCTACGATGCTGCGGAGTTATTTACTTATCACCTTAATTCAAATTACATTCCCGACTTAAAATTAATTGTTAAATTGCCCCAAAATCTAATATGATCATGAAGAAAATACTATTAGCTGCTACATTTATTGGTTACAGTGCATTTGCCTTTGCGCAAACTGCTCCCGCACAAGTAAATAAAGTAGTTAGTGCCGAAGAAGCTTTTAATAAATTAGTAGAGCGCAAAGGCATAAAAGATGGCTTTTTGTCTGTTGCCGATCCTGAAGGCATTATTTTTAAACCAAACGCTGTTAAAATAACCGACTTTTATTCAAATATTGATAAACAGGCAGGTAAGCTAAGCTGGACCCCTAAATTTGGCCGTATATCAGCAAATGGTGATTTAGCTTTTACTGCCGGGCCTTATATTTATACCAATGGTAAAAGCGAGGACGACAAAGTTTTTGGTGATTATGTTTCCGTTTGGCGTTCTGATGCCGAAGGTAAACTAAAGCTGCTGATAGACCTGGGTATACAGCACCCGGAGCCTGAACAGGAAGAAGTACCCGATTTTAAAGAGCCTACTGCCGCCCGTACAGCGCCAAGCAAAGATCCGTTTACCGCAAAAAGCATCATTGTAAATACCGACAAGATATTTAATCACTCCTTAACTATATCTGCCCTGGCCAGCTATAAGGAGTTTTTAAGCCCCGAGGCCCGTTATTATTTCCCAGGTTTCGACCCGATGACAGGTCCGGATGTGATTATGAAATTTATTAATAACCAGGCCATCAGTATTACCGCCGAAACTACAGACGGTGGCCGTTCTGCCAGTAATGATTTGGCTTATACTTATGGCCATGCCCGTATAACAAAAGGTAATGTGGTAAGTAATTACAACTATGTGCGGATCTGGGAACTGGATAAAACTAAAAAATGGGATATCCTGTTGGAAGTATTCTCAGCAATTGAAAACGAATAAGAGTTTTTACTCATAAAACAAAAAGGCGCGGTTCTAAGAATTGCGCCTTTTTGTTTTATAATATTTGTCATGCTGAACGTAGTGAAGCATTTATTAAGCGATATGTATTTATGAATAGATCCTTCGCTCCGCTTAGGATGACCCTCCATTTTTGGCGCAAGTCTTGTGTAGCGAATTTGCGGGCAAAGGCTGACTTGTAACTTCAATGGTATAAGCACAAGTCATCACCCCGTGGCCCCACACACAAGACTTGCGCTATAGGGGGAAGAACTATCTCTTGAACAAAGTGAAAAATCCATTCTGTAACGAGCAAAGTTCATCAATAGATCCTTCTTCACTACGTTCCCCTTTTTGGAGCAAGTCTTGTGTAGCGAATTTGCGGGCAAAGGCTGACTTGTGACTTCAATGGTATAAGCACAAGTCATCACCCCGCGGGCCCACACACAAGACTTGCGCTATAGGAGGTAAGTCTGGCGCCAGCGCCAGATACGTCATTTCACCTTCAGAATCCAGCGGACTTTATAACTCAGGGTAACAAGCAGAGAGGATTAAAACAACTGCTGAATAATATCGGCAGCCGACAACCCTTCGGCCTCGGCATGGTAACTGCGTACTATACGGTGGCTTAAAATAGGCTTAGCAATCGCCTGTACATCTTCAATATCGGGCGAATACTTACCATTGATCACGGCGTGGCATTTAGCACCCAGGATGAGAAATTGCGATGCCCTTGGTCCGGCGCCCCAGCTTAGCAAACGATTGATCTGTGGCGTTGCAAACTCACCATTGGGCCGGGTTTTGGACACCAGCTTAACGGCATACTCCAACACATGATCTGTAACCGGTATATTGCGTACCAGTTGTTGAAAATAAATGATCTGTGCGGCATTTAATATTTTATTAACCCCGGTTTGGGTAGAGCTGGTTGTATTTTTAACCACCTGTAGCTCTTCCTGAAAAGAAGGATAGTTTAGCGCTACGCTAAACATAAAGCGGTCAAGCTGCGCCTCTGGCAAGGGATAAGTGCCCTCCTGTTCAATCGGGTTTTGCGTAGCCAGTACAAAAAACGGCTGCGAAAGTTTATGGGTAATACCGGCAGCCGTAACCGCTTTTTCCTGCATGGCTTCTAATAGGGCAGCCTGTGTTTTAGGCGGCGTACGGTTAATCTCGTCGGCCAGGATAATGTTGGAGAAAACCGGGCCAGGGATAAACTTAAAGTTACGGTCTTCGCCCAGTATTTCAGACCCAATAATGTCTGAGGGCATCAGATCGGGCGTAAATTGTATGCGTTTGAAATCAAGATCAAGCACCTGGGCAATAGTTTGTACCAGCAGGGTTTTGGCAAGGCCCGGCACACCAACCAGCAAACAATGACCGTTGCTGAAGATGGATACCAGTACAAATTTCACCACTTCATCCTGCCCGATAATAACCTTGCCAATTTCGGAGCGTATTTGCTGATATGCCTGCCTTAAAGCATCGGCAGCTTCCACGTCAGATCGGTGTTGCATATAGTTTGTTTTATTTAGCTTGCGCGGTGATTGCCGGAGCGGTGATCCATTTTTTCAATATATCACAGGATTGATATTCGTGGTCAATCCTAATAAAAGTTTCTTTTCTGCGTTTTTCAAACCACTGGGTTACCGCACGATTGGTTTTATCTTCATAAGCCATATCCTTTAGTTTAGGAAAATCCTGCTCCAGGTTGGCCTTATGTGCATTTGTTGCCGACTTAAGGTATAATATTTTATATGTTTTTTTACCATCGGGGCCGGTAAACACATCGGGTTTTGATATGCTGCCAACTTTCATGGTATCAACCGTAAGGGCAACTTTAGGATCAAGTTTATCGGTAGGAATAAAGGTTGTACGGTTTTGTACGTTTTCGGCATTCAGCATCATGCCGCCATTGAATTTGGTATCCTTGTTATCAGAGTAATAAGCGGCCGCGCTCGAAAAGTCGATCTTTTTATTGGTCATCATCAGCGTATAGATACTATCGGCTTTTACTTTCGCCCTTTCTAAACTGGCCTGGGTAATTACCGGTGCTATTAATATGTGCCGAACATGCACCTGTTCGCCTCTGCGCTCTATCACCTGTAAAAAGTGAAAGCCGAAATCGGTTTCAAACACCGGTGATATTTCACCCGCTTTAAGCCTGAAGGCATTCGCTGTAAATTCTTTTACAAAGGTGGTACGATCGGCAAAGCCCAGATCACCGCCATCTGGCGCCGAGCCAGGGTCTTGGGAGTATAAACGGGCAAGCGTTCCAAAATCTTCGCCTTTTTTTATACGTTGGCGCAGTTCTTCGGCTTTTTCCTTGTATAGCTCTTTTTCTTCCTTATTTAATTTCGGCTGAAATACAATCTCGCCAACTTCTACTTCTTTATTAAAGGAAGGTAAACTATCCTTCGGGATCTTGTCATAATAGCTTTTAACATCCTGTGGGGTAACATTTAGTTTTTCAGTAATATGTTGCTGCATTTTCTGCGCAACCATCTGCTCTTTCAGGTCCGGACGGATCTCGTCTTTATACTGAATAACAGATTTCCCCAGGAATGCTTCCAGTTTCTCCTGTCCACCGGCTCTTTGAGTCATTTCGCGCATGCGACGGTCAACGTTGTTATCAACCTCGTCCTCTTTTACTTCAATACTATCAATAGCGGCTTGTTGTGCCAATAGTTTTTGTGTTAATAAAGATTGCAGGACACGGCATTTTACGCTTGCGTCTGGCTGGTTTCCTTCAAACAGGAACCTGGCATACTGTGTTTCAATATCTGATTGTAATATGGGGCTGTTGCCTACAATGGCTGCAATTTTATCTAAAGTACGCTTCGGACCCGATGGCACCACTGTTGAATCGGCCTTAGCCGTTGTTTTTGCAGCTGAATCAACCTTAACTGCTTTTGCCGTGGAATCAACTTTGGTTTGCGCCCGGGCAACTGATATGATCAAAACAAAACTTAAAATGAATATCCCTAACTTTCTCATGTAATGCACTTATACTCTAATATAATACGGATCAATAATCCGTTAAAAACTTCGAATTTCGGTAAAATTTATTAATTATAGCCGAACAAAAAACGGCAATTATATATAACTGCCTATAATTGTGCTAATATGGCTATAAAGCTTGAAACCGTTTAACTACTTTTGGTTAAAATTTGTTAAAGTGAAAGTTGAAAACCCGGTTGCCCTGCGCTTTATATTACAGGATGAACTTTACCTGTTAAATACAGACAAAGCCTTCTACGAAAAAAGAGAAATACTTCCACCTATAGTTGAAGAAATATCCGAGTCTGAAATAAGAGCGCAAGTTAGTTCTCCAGCTATTCAGGAATCTCAAACCGAAATAAAAACCCCCGCCATAGATAAAATACCTCAAGAAGCTAAGCCTGAGGTTAAAACGCCGGAGCCTGCTTTTAATTATCTGGGTAAAAATTTAAAAAACTTTTTGATCCTGGTTCATTATCCCGATCAGGAGTTTATTGCCGAAACCCATTTGGCTGCACTGCAAAATATACTGAAGCGCAAGGCGCTGGAGCTTGATGATGTGGTTATACTTAACATGGCTCAACATCGTAACATAACAATTGCTCAGCTGGCCGCTTTTTTTAAGCCTGTAAAACTCTTGTTATTAGGTAAGGCAGCCATTCCGCAAGGTATGACTCCGCTTGCGCTCAACACACCAAAAACATCAGGCACGCGTACGGCACTATACAGTTTCGGCTTTGATGAGATGATGGATAGTGTTGACAATAAGAAAATTTTCTGGGAATTAATGAAGGCTTTATAAGTCTATAGTCCGAAGTATTTAGTCCTTAGTCTTTTGTCCAAAAATCTTTGATCCATTTATCCATTAATCAAAAAAATGCAGCAATTAGTTTTTGCAACCAATAATCGCCATAAACTGGAAGAAGTATCGGCCAAAATAGAAGGCCGGTTTGAGCTATTGAGCCTGGATGATATCGGCTGTACCGATGATATTGAAGAAACCGGCACCACCTTCCGCGAAAACGCATCCATAAAAAGCCGCTATATTTACCAGAAATATAAACTGAACTGCTTTGGCGATGATAGCGGCCTGGAAATAGACGCCTTAAACGGCGAGCCGGGTGTTTACTCCGCACGATATGCCGGCGAGCATGGCAACCAAATGGCGAACATTAATAAGGTATTGCAAAATTTAGCGGGCGAAACCAATCGCAAAGCACGTTTCCGTACCGTGATATCATTGATATGGAACGGAGAGGAACATTTTTTTGATGGGACTGTTGAAGGCCGCATTCGCACCGAACCCAGTGGCAATGATCCATTTGGCTACAACCCCATATTTGAACCCGATGGCTATCGGGTTACATTTGCCGAAATCAGCCTGGAAGAAAAGAACAGAATAAGTCACCGTGCCAAAGCCATGGATAAGCTTATTCATTTTTTAAGTACGGCGGCCGGACTTTAAGAAAAAACGATCATCGATTTGTTAATAGCCTTAATCATAATAGCAGAGTCCATTAATAAGCGATTAAGCGAAATGCAGAAAAAGCTTAAGCTAAAAAACTGTTGAGTTTAACTATGTTTGGCAGGATTTATGCTCTTATGCCATAAATAACCCAAATCATGAAAAAGATATTTCAAACCTCAATCGCAATCTTATCCGTTATTCTTGTTTTATCGGCTTGCTCCGGACAAAAAAGCACAGTCTCTAGTAACGTATCACGCGGCAAATTTGTGGGTACCTGGACGTTAAACAACGTAAGTTATGATGGCCTGGTTCAAAATGCTGTTCAAAATGTATTTGACCAGGCACCTCCCGAAGCATTTGCAGGCAGTACCTGGAAACTAACCAATAGCGGCAATGGTGTGTATACTTTATCGAACGGTACTTCACAAACTATCTTCTGGTCGGTTTATAACGGAGGTACTACAGGCACACAATTCCAATTTAAAAAACTGTACCAGGGCGATAAGGCTAAAAACGTAGCCGAAGGTTATCGTTTAGATATAGCCAGCAATGATGGTTCAACCATGACCCTGAAATCACCGGTGGCCATTGGTACAGGAGGTACCGGGTATATCATTTACTCGTTTACAAAAAGCAATTAATTAAGCTTATGGCTAAAAGCTTAAAGCTTAAAAGGACTTCCTTTATAGCTTTAAGCTTTTTATTTTTATAGCTTTTGGCTTTCTGCCTTAAGCTTTGCGCTTATTCAGCAGGTACAAATTTCAAACACACAGGATTACCGATTTCCAGTTTAAAGCCGGTTGGTGATATACGGCCGGTAGTTTGATCTATCCGGAATACAAAAATGCTGTCGCTGTTTTGATTAGCTACCAGCAGGAATTTACCTGTTGGATCGATAGCAAAGTCACGGGGGTTTTTACCCATGGATGATTGGCGCTGCACAAAAGTAAGTTCGCCGGTTTCCTGGTTAATGGCATATACAATGATCTCGTTGGTTTCTAAACGATTGGATGCGTAGAGGAATTTACCATTTGGCGATATGTGGATGGCAGCTCCCGCGGTTTGCCCCTTGAAACCCTCCGGAAGCAGGGTTATAGTTTGTTTTTGTTTAAGCTTCCCGTTGTCATAATCAAACACGTAAACGTTCGATCCCATTTCGGTGATCAGGTAGGCGTGTTTTTTATCCGGCGAAAAATCCAGGTGGCGCGGACCATCGCCCGGAGTTACGCTTACCGATGTTGGATCGGTTAAGGGTGAACTTTTACCTGAGCGGAAACGATAGATATGTATTTTATCCGTCCCCAGATCATTATACAGCACATATTTCTCATCTGGAGATAGGATACTCATGTGCGCGTGCGGCCCTTCCTGGCGTTCTTTATTAGGACCTGTGCCATCATTTTTCACTGTCTCTACTCCATTGGCTAAAGAGCCATCTTTATTGATAGGCATTACCGTAACCTGCCCGCTTGAATAGTTGGCAATAAAAGCGTTTTTACGCGCCTTATCCACCGCTATATAACAAGGGTCGGCACCGAGAGATGATTGTTTGTTGATAAACTGCATTTTGCCCGTTTTGGCCTCAAATGAAAAGGAGCTTACTTCGCCCTTGGGTAACTCATTTACAGCGTAGATAAACTTATTATCGGCACTTACGGTTACATAGGAAGGGTTTACAACGCCGTCGATCTGACTCAGATAGGCCAGCCTGCCGTTTTCGGCATAAAAGCGGTAAACAGCTATGCCTTTGCTGGTGCCTGTGGTATAGGTACCAATAACGAGGTCATAAGTTGAGGGGCCTTTCTTTTTGTTTTGCTTGCTTTGCGCCTGCACAAACAAAGGCAGCAATAGGACAATGAACAATGCGATTTTTTTCATGAGAGATGAAATTGGGTTACGACCGCAAGTTAATAAAATTGCTAAAAAAATCGTCCTTCATCCAAAGGGCATCAACCCGAAACAAAAACTTTTTAAACCTGTTATTTTAACACTTTTCTGATCAAAAAGCGATAAAAAACACGTTAAAAACCCGTTGAAATTGAATCGAAATCATCGATTTTAACACTTTTTAACAAATTTTTGATGAGTTTTGAAAGCTTTAAAAAGCACCTATTGACATTAAGTATATTTAAACAAAAACAGGGCTAAAAATAGCCCTGTTTTTGTTTTTTCAAAATATATTTTTCCTGAGTCGGCGGATCATCTACACATCTGAAATCTGCATATCCGCACATCTACTAATCTTATTTGATCAGGTGCTTCAGTTGGATAATTTCTTTTTCGTCAAGGAAACGCCATTTGCCGCGGGGCAGGTCTTTCTTGGTGAGGTTGGCATAAACCACCCTGTCGAGTTTTACAACCTCGTAACCCAGGCTTTCAAAAATACGGCGCACCACCCGGTTTTTACCACTGTGTATTTGTATGCCCACTTCTCTTTTTGTGCCGCCGGCTACGTATGATACCGCGTCGGGTTTTATTACGCCGTCTTCCAGTTCAACGCCAAAACCAATTTTGTTCAAATCGCCCTGGGTTAAAGCCTTGCTTAGCTCCACCTGGTATAACTTGCTGATGTTGCTGCGCGGGTGCGACAGCTTGTCGGCCAGTTCACCGTCATTGGTCATTAACAATAAGCCTGTCGTATTCCTGTCTAAACGACCGATAGGGTAAATACGCTCCTTGGTGGCTTTTTCAACCAGGTGCATTACGGTACGGCGTTCCTGCGGATCTTCGGTAGTAGTAATATAGTCTTTTGGCTTATTTAATAACACATAAACCATTTTTTCGCGGCGAAGGGTTTCGCCGTTGTATTTGATATCGTCTTTTGTAGGGTCAACCTTAGCGCCCAGTTCATCAACCACTACACCATTCACCGAAACTACACCGGCAATGATCAACTCATCGGCCTTACGGCGTGAGCAGATACCTGCGTTTGAAATATAACGGTTGAGGCGGATAAGGCTATCGTCTTTGGCTTTTGGCGCAGCGGGGTTTTTACGGCCACGCATGGTTTTAGCAGGAGCATCCTGATCACGTGATGGTTTATCGCGGTACGGTTTATCTTTAAATGAAGCGTCATCGCGTTTTTTAAAGCCACCTTCGGTTGGTCTGTTGCCAAACTTACGGTCGCCGCCTTCGCTAAAACTTCTTTTGGGTTTGCCTTCGGCACCTGCTGATGAGCGGGTACGCGGAGATGAGTATGGCTTTTTGTCGCCGGCTGCACCGCCGCCAAAGCTTCTTTTTGGTCTTTCATCTTCTCCGGATGACGGACGGCCAGAGTATGGCTTCCTGTCGCCAGCGGTATTTGATCCAAAACTTCTTTTCGGTCTTTCTTCATCACCACCGGTTGGCCTGCCAGAGTATGGCTTACTGCGCGGTGAAAATGATGATGAGCTATCACCCGATGGGCGGCCTGAATAAGGTTTTGATCTTCCGCCGGATTTTCTTTCGCCCGACGATGAAGCGCCGTCCCTGAAATTGCTTTTGGGTTTGTCGTCGCTAAACCTGTTGCTCTGAAAAGTTTTGGGTTCGGGTTTGGTGAATTTCTTTTTCTCTCCGTTTGGCGTGGCTTTGCCTTTCGCGGTTGCAGGTCTTTTGGGTTTTTCGTCGCTTCCTGAGCTCCGGCCTGCTGTTCTTTTTGGCTTGTCGTCGCGACTACCGTTTGGTCTCTTAAATACCATATTTTTTTGTTTTGCGCTTTCGCAGCGTGAGGGTCAAAGATACGCTTTTTTGGCAATTTTTAATCAAAAAAAGCAAAAATTTTAATCGGTTCAAAAACCCGGTTTAAACAGTTTTAAAGCCTGTTTTTGGACCGAAAACCACAGCTAAAATTTTTAGTATTTTGCTAAGTATTTGATTATGTGACCTGTATAAACTACCTTTGCTGCACATTTTAACCAAATGTATAGTTAATGATAAAGAAAGAAATGATCAAAAAACACTTAATTACGTGCTCCGTAATGCTGGTGCTGGTTCTCATTTCAAAGCTCAATATTTTCAGCACAACCATCAATGAAAAGGTTGTGAGCACTGGAGATATTAGCCATCGGAACTCGAAATTTATTTTTATAAAAAGCAATGCAAATGCATACAATTTTGCAAACGAAGCTTTACCTGTAAACGATGCGCGGGTGACACGGAAACTGAAAATATCGCTTAAACAGCATAATTTCAAAACCGTTCAGTCAACCATTCTGCATCGCAAAGCCGAAAAATGGTTCCCTGTTATTGAACCGCTTTTGAGGCTTTATGGTATCCCCGATGATTTTAAGTACATCCCGTTGGTGGAGTCGGGCCTTTGCGAAGGCACTTCGCCCAAGGGAGCACGCGGCCTGTGGCAGTTTATGCCGGGTACCGCACGTACTTACGGGCTTAAAGTGGGCCATGGGGTCGACGAGCGCCTTAACCTGCGCAAATCAACCATTGCAGCCTGCAAGTATATCAAAGAACTATACGGTGAGTTTAATAACTGGACACTGGCCGCAGCCGCGTACAATAACGGCTCAATTAAGCTGGAAAGAGCTATTAACAAACAAAATGAAGATAATTACTTCCGCATGAGCCTGAACCGCGAAACCGGTTCATACGTTTACAAGCTTATTGCCATGAAAGCAATTATCCAGCAACCTAAAAAGTACGGGTACGACGATTATTTCGCCATGACCCCGCCTACATCACAATTGCTGAATTTTAATTAATTGATCTTTAATTAATTAAAGAATACATTACGGAGCACCCCGAGTCCTGCTTTCCCAGATGGAAAGCAGGACTTTTTTGTTTTTAATTAGTGGGTTAGTGAATGACTGAATTAGTGATTCGTTAGCGCAAGCGTCCCACGTGTGGGTAACTACAAGCCTATGGTGCGGTGATAACACTACAAGTGTTCGGAAGAATAAATTGCAACATTACATTTTATAAAGTATCTGAAACAAGCTTGCTCCGTTAGGAGCTACCTGTTTATAGCACCGCATCCCCCTCTTTTATGCCTTGTAGAGGCTACCCTTATACAATTTACCTACTCATTTAGGGTTGCACCTACGGAGCAAAAAAATGTTTTGTCTTGTATTTCTACAAACAGGTAGCTCCTAACGGAGCATATCGACAATAAAAATTCTTGTTTACTCCAGTGAGCCAGCACCAACCCTACTGGGGCCAAGTAAAAGACAATCTATCACTTCTAGTTTCCCTTTATTAAAGTTTAGCATATCCCAAATAGTTGCCCCAAAAAATTCCGAATCCGCATATATTGAAAGATAAGATTCTTTACGCTTATCACCATTTGTCTCTTCTTTTGATGCTTCGGTAGGTTGAGAAGTCGGGAAATTACATCCCGCCTGGTAATAATAAAGAACAGGCAGGATGATCGTTTTGTTAGCTTTTTTTACTGCTTCCATCAGCTCCGAATCTTTTTGCAAGGAGTAAACAGCCTTAGTTAAAGCTTCCTTAATAAATGAAATTGAATCTTTGCTAAAATCCAAATCGACGATGTGCCCTTTTTGGTCTACTTTAAACTTTATAAAAACACAAGCACGCCTACACAGTTTTGATACTTCAATAGAATCCGGATGATAATTATGATATATACCATTACCAATATGCGAGCCTATCTGATTAATGGATAACTTATTTGTTTGTGCGGGCAAACTTGCATGGCTTATTAGTATTGTTAAAATAACCAAGTTAATTTTTAAATATTTCATATATGTTATTTAGGGCACGACGATCCAGTAACTCCTGCTCGTTCTAATTCATAGTTTCCTAATGCATCTGTTACGCCATAACTTTTCAATAGATCTATATACCTATCATCCTTAATTCCTTTAGGATAAACATCTGCAATTCCATTTAATATAATTGCATTAGCGGCATCAGTATCCATAGATGGATATATTTGCTGTACAAATCCCCTTATATCATCTACATACTTTTTCGCAATTTCCTTGTGTTGTTGAAACTGTTGCATAAAATATTGATTATTATAATTCATATAGGCATGTAGAATCTCGTGTACTGAAATGATGGTTTTAAATTCCATACTTGCATCTTTTATTTGAGCTAAATTCAGACTGATAGTTTCATTAAAAACTCCATTATTTGTTGTGGGAATTTCTGATTTAGCTGGTTTTGCGTTAGGGTCATTGAACTCTTGAAACGTTATATTAACCTTATCACTACTATTAAAAACATCATTAATAATTGAAGCAATTCTTCCAGTTAAATTTTTGTCGATCATTACGTTTAATGCTGTTTTCAAACAAGGATCTTTCACATTATTGGTGATAACGGTAGGTGTCTCAACATAACAAGGCCCTTGTGGCGGCGGGAATCCATCACCACCATCTGGAGGCACATCATTTACGGTTAGTTTTCCGCTTGAATTAATGATAGGAACAGGGCCTGGATGAACAGCATCATTACAAGGTGGCGGTGGAGTTGCTGAAGATGAGCCTCCATCACCAGGGCCGCTACCGCCCCCCCGCCTGAGCTCCCGCCGATATCACCCGATCCGGTTCCAGGACCACTCGCCCCGCCATCACCGCTCGAGCATAAGGTAAAAAGATAGATCATTACACCGGGGTCGCTGGTTAACCAATAATCATAGCAATCCTCAGACATTGGTTTTAACTTTGAAGTACCTACATTTTGTACTTTTACTCCGGATGAAATGCCCGGATTTCCCGGCACAACAATATGCCCATCTTTATAGCGCCAACCTCCAATATATTTACCATTTGGGGTAAAATATAGCACCAGACCACTGTAATTGGCATCACGTTTATTGTATTTATTGCGATCAAGCTTGCTCAGATCATTTTTCAGATAGGCCGAATCGGCAATCAGGGTCATAACATAGGCGTCATAACCACTGCCGTTATTTATTAAAATAAACGAGCTTCGGCTATAAGTATTATTACTGCTGCGGCCGGTAGTCATATTTTTTATAGCCGGGTTAAATTTTGATGAGGGATCCAAAGGCAATTCAATTACTTTTTTGTTGAACCGGGCATAACTGGCATTGTGCTGCCAGTCGGGCTTAATAATCTGACTTAGGTCAGAATTTGTACCTGTGGCCTGGATACTGGTCTTAGTACTACTTCTGGGGTGCTTTCGTACCAGCTTTTAGCCTGTGCAATGACCGGATCCGATATAGTATTTTGTTGATCTGTGTGCAGATCTTTTTTACAGCTGTTAATTATAACTGCAAGTAAACAGAAGGCGACAAGTAATAGCAATGACGCTTTTTTTAACATAGGTTTAGGCATAGGGTCTGAAATTTTATTTCCTAACTAAATAATATACCTAATATGTAGTTAATATTTTAGCGAAGCAATAGGTGAAAACACCGATATGTGAAGCATGAAAACCTCTAAAGGGCGGACGCCCGGGCTTTAATGATTTTTGAGGGGGGCTATATAACCCGAGGTGAAATGTTTATAGGTTAAATCCCAACAGCAAAGCCCCCTCCCGCCCGCTATAAATGAGGCAACAAGTTAACACTTTGTCACAATATCAATATCTTGAGCCGGTGGGTAAATCAAATTTCGTAGTTTAGCGGCGCCCTTAATGTCACTCAAATGTTCTGGAAACATACCGCCTCTTTTATCCTTAAAAACAGACTCATCGTACTTATCTGCGTTTTGGCACTGAGTGCTTTTATGGGTTTTGAAGCGTCGAAAGTAAAAATAACCTTTAACGGAGGTAAAGTACTGCCTGTTACCGATTCGGCCTATATCCGCTATAATCAGTTTAAACAAACCTTTGGCCAGGATGCCTCATCGATGGTTTTGGGGATCAAATCTGAGAAGATATTTGATAAAGATGTGTTTAATGACTGGTTCCTGATAGGCACCCAGCTTAAACAGATCAAAGGAGTTAAAGCCGTGGTTTCGGCAGCTAATGTGTACAATTTAGAAAAAGATACCCTGCAGCATCGTTTTATAGTAAAACCGCTGGTTACCGGCGTACTGCCTTCTGCGGAGGCGGTTGATAGCGTAAAGCAGCAGCTTTTAAACCTTCCATTTTATAAAGGGTTGGTGCTAAGCAACGATGGCAAATCAACCTTAATGGCGATCACTTTTGACGATAAGATCATCAATACGCCCAAACGTGTGCCTATCATCAACAAAATGCTTAAGCTGGGGCACGCTTTTGAGCAGAAGCATGGCATCAAGGTACATTACTCGGGCCTGCCGCTCATCCGTACCGTTGTGGGCGACCTGGTGGCACATGAGTTTTCCATGTTCCTGGGGCTTTCTATATTGATCACGGCTGTTATTCTGCTTATCTTTTTCCGGTCGTTTTTCCCGGTGATATTCCCGGTGCTTATTGTGGTGCTGGGCGTAGTATGGAGTTTGGGCATTTTGTATATGATGCATTATGAAATGACCATTTTAACCGGCATCATTCCGCCGCTGGTGGTGGTTATCGGCATCCCGAACACTATTTTTATCCTCAATAAATATTATCACGAGTTTGACATATCGGGCAATAAAATGGAGGCCCTTGCCATCGCGCTCGAAAAGGCTGGTATCACCACTTTTATAGCCAACATTACTACTGCTATTGGTTTTGGTGTATTGTGCTTTACCAACAGCGAACTGCTTACCCAGTTTGGTTTGGTAGCTTCGCTGGGCATCCTGTCTACCTTTGCTTTGAGTTTGATATTGGTACCTATTGTATTCAGCTACCTGCCCGCTCCAAAAGCAAAACAAACCGGTATTAAGGATAGTAAATGGATGAAAGCCTTATTGATTAAGCTGGATACCCTGGTTCATCAAAAAAGGAAAATTATCTATATTACCACACTGGTGCTGGTGGCTATTTCGGCCGTGGGCATTTATCGTATCAATATTAATGGTTATGTGGTTGATGACTTGCCGCAGCATAACAATACGCTGGAGGATCTGAAGTTTTTTGAATCGAACTTTAACGGGGTACTGCCTTTGGAGGTAAGTATCGATACCAAACGAAAAAATGGTGTGGTGAACCAAACGGTGATCCGCAAGGTAGAAAAACTGGAAAAGCTGATCTCCTCGTATCCGCAATTCAGCCGTTCTATTTCTCTCATCCAGGTATTAAAATTCTCAACCCAGGCGTTTTATGGCGGCAGTCCGGAGTACTATCGTTTGCCCGACGGTTTGGAGCAGAATTTCATCCTAAACTACGCCGCCAATTCGGGCAAAAGCTCGTCGGGCGCGCTGAATACCTACCTGGATAAAGATCACCGCATAACCCGGGTAACCTTTGAGATGGTTGATGCCGGCTCCAAAAAAATGAACGTGGTACTTGCCGAACTACAACCCCGTATCGACTCGATATTTAACCCCAAAAAGTTTCATGTGGAGCTTACCGGCTCCAGCATCATTTTTATAAAAGGCACCAATTACCTGCTTACAAACCTGTACGAAAGCCTGGCCTGGGCTATTGTATTGATAGCCGGGGTGATGTGGATATTGTTTAGGGGGGTGAAAATGATAGCCATTTCGCTGGTGCCCAACCTGGTGCCGCTCATCATTACAGCAGGTATCATGGGCTTTTTTGGTATCCCGCTTAAACCATCAACCATACTGATATTCAGTATAGCGATGGGAATCTCGTCCGATCAAACTATTTATTTTATTACCCGTTACCGTCATGAGTTACGCTATACCCGTAAAGGGATATCACGTATAGTGTCGGATACTATCCGCGAAACCGGTGTGAGCATGATATTTATCGCGACGGTATTGTTTTTTGGTTTCGGCATATTCGCGGTATCCAAATTTGGCGGAACCGTAGCATTGGGGATTTTGTTATCCATAACATTGCTGGTGGCTATGATCAGCAATCTTACGCTGCTTCCTGCTTTTTTACTGAGCCTGGATGGCGGTGTTGACCGAAAGAAAATAAAAGGACCGGATATTGAGGAGTAGCCTCACCCTGGCCCTCTCCAAAGAGTAATAGCCCGTGAAAAGGCGGAGTTTAAACTTACAAGGTTAAAACAAGTCGCATAGCCGACTCACCCGGTCTACGCTTCGCTGGACCACCCTCTCTACGGCTTTGCCGCAAAGAGGGTAAAGAAACCCCTCTCTACGCTGCGCGTAGAGAGGGGTGACGAGCGCAGCGATGTCGGGGTGAGTCGATATTGCGTTTGATTTTTATAAACATGCTAATTAACTAAAAGAACCCTCTCCTTCGGGGAGGGCAGGGAGGGGTATTATGGATCTGAAACTCAACAACAAAGTAGCTGTAGTATTAGCAGCCAGCAAAGGATTAGGTAAAGCAGTAGCCACAGCTTTATCTGCCGAAGGAGCAAAAGTGATCATTGGATCGCGCGATGGGGCGGAGCTGAATAAAACCGCTGCCGAAATAAAACATATCACCGGCAATGAGGTGATCGCTATACCTGTTGATGTGTCCAGGGCCGACGAGATAGAAGCGTTCGTTAGCAAAGCCGCAAACGCTTTCGGGCGGATTGATATATTGCTGAACAATGCCGGTGGTCCTCCCTTTGATAAATTCGAGAACTTTGACGATGAACAATGGCAAAAAGCCTTTGACCTTAATTTGCTGAGCGTTGCCCGCCTGAGCAGGCTGGTATTGCCGCATATGCGAAAAACAGGCAGCGGGCGTATCATTAACATTGTGAGTGTTTCGGTAAAGGCGGTGCTGGGCGGCTCGGTGCTGTCAACCACTATGCGGATGGGCGTGGTGGGGATGGCCAAATTGATGGCAGATGAATTTGGTCCGTACAATATCACCGTAAATAATGTGGCCCCGGGACTGATCCTGACCGACAGGATAAAACATACGCTGCCAAAAGACATAGACCCCGAGCAGGCGATTAAAGACAGGGCTAAAAGCATCCCGCTTGGGCGTCTCGGTAAACCCGAAGAACTGGCCGCACTGGTTACCTTCCTGGCATCGGAGCAGGCGGCTTACATCACCGGCACAACTATACAGGTTGATGGTGGGGCGAGCAGGAGTATCTTTTAATTCAGCGCTTGTTCGTTTTTGGCGGACTTGCCTTTTTTAAAAATCGATATCAGCCCTCCTATAAACGTAACAGCGGTAAGGCCCATCACAAGGCTGGCCCATTTGTCGGTGGTTGAGTGATCTGCGCTTTGCAGACTGATGATTAAAGCGGTGATAAATACAATTCCCGAAATAATGATATATATTTTAGATCTCATTTGGTGCTTTTATAAGTATGTATAAAGATATAATTTTATTGTCGCTTAAAAAATAGCAGGTCAGGCGCCTTTTTTTGTTTCGCGCAGATAATCAATAATCAATGTGATAATACTAATGATACCGGCTATGGTTAAGCCCAGCGCGGCGCCCTGAACCAGGTCTTTCCACTTGGAATGGTATAAGGCAGGGATAGCCATTGACGCCGAAAACAGGATCACGGCAACCAACAACATCAATACCGTACGCCTTACTTTATTTTTCATTCGTCCAAATTAAAAAAATCATTTATAATTTCCGTATTTTTGCAACCTCTAAAATTGAGGTGAACTATATACATGTATAAGGAATATAAGCAGTTAAACTTATCGCAAACAGGCAAAGAGATACTGGAGTTTTGGAAGCAGAACAACATATTTGGCAAAAGTATCAGCAGTCGTCCGGCAAGTAACCCCTACACGTTTTACGAAGGGCCGCCGAGCGCTAATGGTATGCCCGGTATTCACCATGTGATGGCGCGTTCTATCAAAGATATTTTTTGCCGTTATAAAACGCTAAAAGGTTTCCAGGTAAAGCGCAAAGGCGGCTGGGATACCCATGGCCTGCCTATTGAGCTTGCCGTTGAAAAAGCTTTAGGGATAACCAAGGATGATATTGGTAAAAAGATAAGCGTTAAGGATTATAACGATGCCTGCCGCAAGGAAGTAATGCGCTATACCGACGTTTGGAACGACCTGACCGAAAAAATGGGTTATTGGGTTGACCTTGACGACCCGTATGTTACCTACGAAAACGAATATATTGAAAGCCTTTGGTGGATCCTGAAGGAGTTTTATAAAAATGATCTTTTATACAAAGGTTATACGGTACAACCTTATTCGCCAAAATCAGGTACCGGCTTAAGCTCGCATGAGCTCAACCAGCCGGGGACTTATAAAATGGTAAAGGACACTTCGATTGTGGCCCAGTTCCATTTAAAGAACGACCAGCAGCACCCCCTGATCCCTATTTTATTTGAGGATGTAAATGAGGATACCGCGATACTGGCATGGACCACCACTCCATGGACACTGCCATCAAACTGCGCGCTGGCCATTGGCGAAAATATCGACTATGTAAAGATCCGCACTTTTAATCCTTACACTTATGAGCCGGTTAGTGTAGTACTGGCCAAAGCATTGGTTGGCAAATACTTTAAAGCTGAAGGCGAAAACACATCATTCCAGGATTATAAGGGTGGTGATAAGGTTATCCCCTGGGAAGTAAGAGCTGAGTTTAAAGGCGTTGAGCTGATCGGTTTGCGTTATCACCAGCTGATGCCTTATGTGAGCAATGAGAACCTGGAGAAAAACGCCTTCCGCGTGATCCCTGCCGACTTTGTAACTACCGAAGACGGTACAGGTATAGTACACACCGCTTCTGTTTTTGGCGCGGATGACTTCAGGGCCTGTAAAGAACAAAATGTACCATCGGTGATGGTATTGGATGAAACAGGCAAAGAAGTTCCACTGGTTAACAAACAAGGTCGTTTTGTTGATGAAGTGACCGATTTTGCAGGTCGCTATGTAAAAGAAGAATACTATAGTGATGCAGAGCGTGCCGAGCCAGGTTTTAAGGCAACGGATGTACTGATCTCTATTAAACTGAAAGAAGATAATAAAGCGTTTGACGTAAAGAAATATGAGCACAGCTACCCGCACTCATGGCGCTCAGACGAGCCGATATTATATTACCCGCTCGATAGCTGGTTTATCCGTACCACCGCGGTAAAGGATAAAATGGTGGAGCTGAACAAAACCATCAACTGGAAACCGGAATCAACCGGAACAGGTCGGTTTGGTAACTGGCTCGAAAACCTGGTGGACTGGAACCTGTCGCGTTCACGCTACTGGGGTACACCATTACCTATCTGGCGCGAGGAAAATGGCTCAGAAGAAAAATGTATAGGTTCTATAGCAGAGCTGAACGCCGAGATCGAAAAGTCGATAGCCGCAGGCTTTATGCCCGCAGGCTTTAAGCTGGAAGATATGCACCGCCCGTATGTGGATGATGTGATCCTGACTTCGGCTGCCGGCAATAAAATGTTCCGCGAGCCCGATCTGATTGACGTTTGGTTCGATTCGGGCGCTATGCCATATGCGCAATGGCACTTTCCTTTTGAAAACAAGGAAGAGTTTGCTGCCGCCTACCCGGCCGATTTTATTGCCGAAGGGGTTGACCAAACGCGCGGCTGGTTCTTTACCCTGCACGCCATAGCCGTAATGCTGAGCGAATGCAGCGACGAGGTAAAGGCGGTAAATGCTAAGGTGGGTAACAAAGGTATCGCGTTCAAAAACGTGGTTTCAAACGGTTTGGTGCTGGATAAAAACGGCAACAAAATGTCAAAGCGTTTGGGCAATGCCGTTGATCCATTCCTGACCATTGAACAATATGGCGCTGATGCGGCCCGCTGGTACATGATCAGCAATGCCGCGCCGTGGGATAACCTGAAATTTAACGAAGAAGGTATTGATGAGGTGCGTCGTAAGTTTTTTGGTACGCTGTACAATTCTTACTCGTTCTTTGTACTGTACGCCAATATCGATCAGTTTAAATACAGTGAGCCCGAGATAGCATTGGCGCAACGCCCGGAAATTGATCGTTGGGTGATATCACTACTCAATACCCTGAGCCGCGAGGTTGATGGTTTTTATGCCGATTATGAGCCAACCAAAGCTGCCCGTGCTATACAGGAATTTGTCGATGCGCATTTCAGCAACTGGTATATCCGTTTAAGCCGCCGCCGTTTCTGGAAATCAGATAATTCCGACGATAAGTTGTCGGCTTACCAAACATTATATACCTGCTTAATTACCATCAGTAAATTAATGGCGCCGATAGCGCCGTTCTTTGCCGATAGTTTATATAAAGATCTGAACAAGGTTACCGGTAAAGAGGAATTTGAATCGGTACACCTGGCGTATTTCCCAAGCTACCATGATGAACTGGTTGATGCCGACCTGGAAGAGCGTATGCAGCTGGCACAGGATGTATCGTCGTTGGTGTTATCATTACGTAAAAAGATCGAGATCCCTGTTCGCAGGCCCCTCAGCAAAATATTATTACCTATATTGGACAAGGGCTTTAAGCAACATGTGGAGCAGGTAAAGGAATTGATATTGTCTGAAACCAACATCAAGGATATTGAGTACATTACCGACACTGCAGGCTTCATTAAAAAGAAAATAAAACCAAACTTTAAGGCGCTGGGCCAAAAAGTAGGGAAGGATATGAAGGCTGTGGCCGAGGCTATAAATAATTTTACACAGGATGACATAACCAGGCTGGAAAGCGATGGCGGTGTTAATGTACTTGAAAACAAGTACTTAATACAGGTTGCAGATGTAGAAATTATTGCAGAAGATGTTCCCGGATGGCAAGTTGCAAATTTAGGAAAACTAACTGTGGCTTTAGATGTTACCATAACCAATGAATTAAAAGAGGAGGGGATTGCGAGAGAGTTGATAAACCGTATCCAGAACCTGCGTAAAACGAAAGGTTTTGAGGTTACTGATAAAATTGACGTTCGCATTAGCGAACATCCTTATATCAGCGAAGCGGTAAAAAATAATTTATCCTATATTTGCGCCGAAATTTTAGCAGACAGCATAGTGCTTGACGCTCAGTTACATGAAGGTGACAAAGTAGAGATTGACGGAAATGAAATTTTTATTGTTATTAGTAAAGTATAAATGAAAGTAGAAAACGAAAAAACCAGATATTCTGAATCAGACCTGCAAGAGTTTAAAACTCTTATTCTTGATAAACTGCGTATTGCCAAAGAAGAGTTAAACTCGCTGGCAACTTCGTTAAGCTCGCCAAACGCGAACGGAACTGATGATACTGCCGGTACTTATAAAACACTGGAAGATGGCTCGGCCACACTGGAAAAAGAACAGATTAACCAGTTAGCCGCTCGTCAGAAAAAATTTATTGACCAGTTAGAAGCCGCCCTGGTGCGTATTGAAAATAAAACTTATGGTATTTGCCGCGAAACCGGTAAACTGATACCAAAGGAGCGTTTGCGCGCCGTGCCGCACACTACCCTGACCATGGAAGCTAAATTAAAGCAATAAATGAAGGCTGCTTATACCAAACCTTTTCTAACGGCTATATTTATTGTTCTTTTTGACCAGATCATTAAAACCTGGGTAAGGTCACATATGATCATGGGTGAAGAGATCCATTTTTTTGGGAGCCATGGTATGCTGCGCTATACCGAAAACAACGGTATGGCATTTGGTATAGAATGGGGAGGAGATGCAGGTAAACTGGCACTGACGCTGTTTCGCATTTTTGCGGTATGCGGTATTGTTTATACGCTTATTTACTTAATAAAGCATAAATATCACCGCGGCCTCATCATGAATGTGGCGCTTATTTTGGCCGGTGCCGTAGGAAATATCGTCGACTCGACCTTTTATGGTATCATGTACAATTATGCCCCCTTATTTCATGGGCGCGTGGTTGATATGTTTTACTTCCCATTGTTCCAGGGTACATTCCCGGCTTGGGTACCTGTTTGGGGTAATGAACCGTTTGAGTTTTTCAGACCAATATTTAACCTGGCCGATGCCTCTATTTGTGTAGGTGTTATTATGATCCTGATATTTCAGAAACACTATTTCAAACATGAAGTACCCGAAGTGAACAGCCCTAACAGTGAAATGGTAGAAGAATAGAGATTTAAATTTTACTAAGAATATGAAAGGCCGCTTAACGCGGCTTTTTTGTTATTTATATCTCTAATAATTTCATTTCGACCGGAGGGAGAAATCTTTTGCGCTCAATTACTTCGCGTAGAAGATCTCTCCTCGTACCTTCGAGATGACAACAAGGAGGTAAAAAAAAGGCGGAGCCGTGCGATTCCCTCCCTCAAGAGAGTAATAGCCCATCAAATGACAGGAGGGGTAGCCCGCTACGGGGCACACCAAATTTTTACAATTATTTTCTACA